>JBGVLD010000030.1:0-23611 GCA_045124075.1 Agathobacter sp. | reverse complement strand
TTATTAAAAAAGGATATCTTTGACTTCATAGTCCACACCTCCCATTTCGTAAATAAAGATTTCTTCCAGGGTCAGAGGAAGAACATCTACAATAGCGTGATTCTCTCCTTCTGTAATGATTGCCTGGGCAGCTTCTTTTGGATTTCCTTTTACGATCATGGTATACACACGTCCGGTATTTGACATGTGAAGCACCTGAAATCCTTCCGGCAGTTTTGGCATACCAGTCTGACATGCCACCTGAATCTTGGAAATATTCCCCTGAAGTTCTGACAGAGACCGCTCGATCATGATTTTTCCTTTGTTCATGATTCCAACATGGTCACAGACATCCTCTAATTCTCTCAAGTTGTGAGAAGAAACAAGTACTGTCATCTTCTGAGCTTCTACCTCTGACATTAAAATGCTCCAGATCTGACGACGCATAACCGGATCTAATCCATCTACCGGTTCATCTAAGATCAAAAGCTCTGGTTTACAACAGATAGACAACCAGAAAGCCACCTGTTTCTGCATACCTTTGGATAATCTTCTGATATTTCTCTTTAACTGGATACTTGGGAAAAATTTCTGCAGACGATAGAACATCTTCTCATCGAACTGGGGATAAAGTCCCTTATAATATTTCATCATCTCCAGGGTATCTGCCTGTAGAAAATAGAACAGTTCATCCGGAATATATGCGATCTTTGATTTTACAATCCTATTCTCGTATACTTGTTCTCCATTTACAAAGATCTCTCCCGCATCCGGACGGTATACACCTGTCAAATGACGGATAATGGTAGATTTTCCGGCACCATTTGGTCCCACCAGACCATAGATATCGCCTTTTCCCACATTCATGTTCACTCCGTCTAAGGCTCGAAATCCCTGAAATTCCTTTATAACATTATTAACCTTAATCATGCACCTTTCCTCCCACTCTCAATGGTTGTGATCCGCTCCTGTAATTCCTCGGATGGAACAGCTAAGTAAATTAATTCCCCTGTAACTTCATCGAACTTTTCTAACAGTTCTTTGGTTCGATGTTCTTTCACATCTTTCTTCTCAGCTACAAAGGTGCCTTTTCCACTGATGGTATAAATATAACCTTCGGCTTCCAGTTCCTTATATGCTCTTGAAATCGTATTCGGATTAATCGCCATTTTGGAAGCTAATTCTCTTACAGATGGGAGCTTCTCTCCAACTGCTAGTGAATCGGTCACTACCAATTTTCGGATCCCTTCCATGATCTGCTCATAAATAGGCTTTGCATCCCGATAGTTCAGCTCAATCATACTGACTCTCCTTTCCTGTAACAAGTGTACTAAATCACTTCATACACTAAGTCTACCATAAATCCCCAGGAATACAATTAAGCCCAATGGAATAAATTCTTATGAATTTCTTAAGGGGCCGGATTGCTTAAGGCTTGACAATATGTATGTAGAACGTTATACTTTTCAATGTAGTTTTAAAAACTACGTTATTTAATTTTAAACTCTATTATGATACCTTGAATTGCATTAGCAACAAGGCATCAATTTTTAGTAAAGGAGACTTCTATGAAAAAAGCAATCTTTGACAAAATAAACTGGGATGGCTGGAATCTTTCTATTCCTCTGATCCAGGGAGGTATGGGCGTTGGTGTCAGTTTAAGTTCTCTGGCAGGCGCTGTTGCAAAAGAAGGAGGAATGGGTGTCATCTCCACCGCTCAGATCGGATATGATGATCCAGATTTTGCAGGAAACGAGCAGGAATGCAATTTAAAGGCAATTTCCGCTCATATCAAAAAAGCAAAAGAAATCGCTCAGGGAAAAGGAATGGTGGCAGTCAATGTCATGGTAGCCCTTCAACATTATAAAGAGCATGTCCTTGAAGCTGTAAAAGCAGGAGTAGATGCCATCATCTGCGGTGCTGGTCTTCCAATGGATCTGCCTTCCCTTGTAAAAGGCACGGCTACCAAGATCGCTCCAATCGTTTCTTCCAAAAAAGCTGCTGCCCTGATCTTAAAATCCTGGATGAAAAAATATGAGGTTCTCCCTGATTTCATCGTAATCGAAGGACCAAAAGCCGGTGGCCATCTGGGCTTTACTGCAGAAGACGCTGAAAATCTCACAAAAGAAACTTTTTCTGAAGAAGTAAAACAGATCGTAGAAGAAACCAGAAACTATGAGAAAACCTACGAAAAGAAAATCCCTGTCTTCCTGGCTGGTGGAATCTGGGATCACGAAGACGTTGCCTTCGCAAAAGGACTTGGTGTAGACGGTGTTCAGGCAGCTACCCGATTTGTAGCCACAGAAGAATGTGACGCTTCCGAAGCCTTTAAAATGGCTTACGTCAATGCCAAAGCCGAAGATGTAAAGATCATTAAGAGCCCTGTTGGCATGCCAGGTCGCGCCCTGAACAACAAGATGATTCAAGATCTTGCTAACGGAAATCATAAAGTGAAACGTTGCTATCACTGCATTAAAAACTGTAAGCCAGCGGAAATCCCATACTGCATTACCAACGCTTTAGTCAATGCAGTGACAGGAAATCTGGATGAAGGTCTGATCTTCTGTGGAGAGAACGTTTCCCGGATTACCAAGATTGAGACTGTACATGATGTTGTAGAAGATTTGATGTTTGCTTAATAAACAAAAACGCTCCCAGATTTCCTCTTTTCCCCTGGCTTGCCCGGTGGGAAAAGAGAAGCTGTGGATTACAGCAGGTACACAGATTGGTCACTGCCAGATGTTCTGGCAGGATACCTGCTTCTGTCATGACAATCTCATTACATTTCCAAAGATTCAGATGAAACTTCTCTTCAGACTTCTGCCATAGGATTTCCTTCTCATGTCCCGAAAATTCCTTCATGAACTCTTCTGCCACATCACGGCTGATCTCGTAGCAATCCTGACAGATAGATGGACCTACTGCTGCATACACATCCTTTGGCTCTGTCCCAAAAGCTTCTTTCATAGCCTCTAAAGTCCTTTTCCCCATTCTGCCTACCGTTCCACGCCAGCCGGAATGGCTCAGTCCAATTGCCTTGTGGACTGGGTCCACAAAATACAATGGAACGCAATCCGCATAAAAGGTAGAAAGCACAACGCCCGGCTCATTAGTAATGAGACCGTCCACATCTTCATAGACAAGAGGACGCATTACACCTACGCCACAATCCTCTTTTCCTACTCGCCTTACGTTAGTGGTGTGGGTCTGATGGGAGCAAACGAACTGTTCTGCTTTTACTCCAAGAGCCTCTGCCAACCTTTCATAATTGGCTAAAACTGCTTTCTCATCATCCCCTCTGGTAAAACTTAGATTCAGACTTTCAAAAATCCCCTGACTGACACCGCCCTCTCTTGTGGTAAAACAGTGTCCCACAAAATCCAGCTTTTCCAGTAATGGAAAATGAAGCAGAGGAAGATTCCCTCCCTCTGCCAAACTATGTTCTTTTACCTCTATAATTGAATCGTTGTTCTTACACTTAAAATCCTGATATTTCATAAATTATCTTCCTATATATTCAAATGCATTTCTTACCAACTCGATTTCATCCCCGGTAATTCCTACCACGTCAAACCGACAAGGTGTCTGCTCCCCATAGCCATGGGTCAACAGATAGTGCTGTGCCACCCGTGAAATATTTTGCTGTTTTCTCCAGGTGACCGCCTCCAAAGGACTTCCCTGAGAAGTATCTTTTCGATACTTCACCTCCACAAAACAAAGGTATTCCCCTTCTTTTGCCACCAGATCAATCTCACCGGTTCGGTTTCTATAATTATATTCCAAAATCTCATATCCGTGCGCTTCCAGATAACTGGCTGCGATTTTCTCATAATCGGCGCCAATCTTCCTGCGATTTTCACGATTCTTAACACTTCCACAATTACCTTTTATAAATCTATACCTCTTTTCCAAAATCGATTCATAACCGCCACATTCTAGCCTCTTGCTACCTCTTCACATCTGCCACTTTGGCTTTTAACTTATCCATGTCATCCACAAAGACCAGGATCTCCGCAACGACCTCATAAAGCTCCGGCGGAATCATATCTCCAATCTGAAGCTTTGACAAGGTTCCTGCCAGTTCGTTATCCTTGTATAAAGGGACGTCATTTTCCTGAGCTGTTTCAATAATCTTATCTGCCACAGCCCCTTTTCCGGTTGCCAGTATCTTCGGTGCCCGCTCTCCCGGTGTATAAGAAATGGCAACTGCGGTCTTGTCTTTTTCCTCTTCCTGCTCCTTTTTTCCATTTGAAAAAAAAGGATGAAAATCTTTATTTTCTGCCATATTAAGCCCTCATGTCAAATGAATATCTGTGTACCTGACCTGCTGATGGCTGGTCCTTTTTCAAAAAGTCCTCTACAAAATCTACTTTTTGTGATTCATTGCTGACGCTAATCTTACTGTTATAGCCTTTTTGTGCCAGTTTTGCTTCCAAAATCGGAAGATGCGCCTGTACCAGAGCAAAAGAATCGTCATCATCCAGATAAAAATTCGTAGACAGGTCTTTTCCCTTTAACCGGATAGACACATCCGTAGAACCCAGATTGTCCATATCCAGATGAAGAAAAGCGGTCAATTCCTCTTTCCCTTCCTGTATACTCTTCTTATTGGTATATACATATAGTTCCCCGCTGGCAGTCTGACCAGACATCTGAAGTGGAATCTGCACATAGGTATAAAGCTGATTTACCTGATTCATAAATTCCACGTTTCCCCGGACATCCGCTGCTGCCTGAGAAATATTTGCATTCTCTACACCAGCGTTCTGGATGACATGTTCCAGTTGAGTAACCTTCTGCTCCATTTTTTCATATAGTTTATTGACTGCTTCCTGACTCTCCAGTTCCTTCGGTGTTATGGTCCACTGCTGAAGCAGGGCATCTTTTACTGCTGCGGCAAATTCCTTTCCACCAAAGAACTGTAACAGAGAATTCTTATCGGAAAACTGCCCTGTTTCCAAAGTCTGTTTCACAAACTGAAGCAAATCTGCCACCGTCGTATTCTGATTGATCTGTACCTGTTTCCCAGAAAGAAGGGATAGGCTTTTTCCAAGATTCTCTATACCCTTTTCTGTAAGTATTGCCCCTAAGGTATGAGGTGTCTGATCCATGGTGGCATTTCCTTTTAGCAGGGTATCTTCTGAGCCCTGAACTTCTGTATTTCCAGAAAAAAGATCTGCCAGAATGGCTTTTCCAGAAGCTAAAAGTCCTTCCGCATTTAGATTACGGAGTCCTTCTCCAAAAGTTCCTGCATTTTCTCCTGCAACCATTTCCTGTCCAGAGGCAGCTTCTCCTGCGCCATTCTGTGCCACTGATTCTTCTACACCGTCTTGTGCTAATGCCGCCTCCCCTGCACCATTCTGCACCAAAACCGTTTCTTCTGGCAACACCTCGCCTCCGCTTATCGTCACACTTCCATCAAAATCTAAAACAACCTGTACGCCCTGGGAAATGCTTCCATATACCACTGGCTGTCCATCCGCTCCCATCTGAGTATGAATAGATGCATTTTCTCCCTGTGCCTGCAGACCATCCGTAACAATATCCAGCATGGAAAGATTCATCTGCTGTAATCCTTCTGCAGATAAAGATTCCTCCGCCATAGCAGATGGAATTGCCTCTAATAACTGATTCATAGACTCATGAATCGCCTGGTTGTTTCCCATGTATTTTTCAAACTGAGCTGCCAATTCCAGAGAAATCGGAAGGTTCAGTTTCTGCATCTGTACCAACGTCTGAGGATTAATGCCCTCATTGGCAGTAAGTATCCTTGCCATCTGTGCCAGACTGTTTCTGTCAATGGACATTTGCTCCTGCATCATCTGATTTACCATGGAAAGGTGATCCCCGTCCACGGGCAGATTTGCGGCTTTTAAAGCCTGTACCAGAGTCAGATTCACACTGTTTCCGTTTAGCGTATAAGGACGAATGGCAATCTGGGTTCCATCATTGGATTTGACCTGAAAAAACATAGACTGCCCCTCTTGAAGGGGAACCTTCCCATCCATGCGGGCCACGATTTTCTGCCCATTCGATAATCCTAAAACTACCTGTCCGTTCTTGGCATATCTTACAGTTCCTTCAAACACATGACCAGTAGACAGCTCCTGAAGGGAAGAAGTCAGTTTTTCTACCCCTTTCTTACTGCTTACATTCTGATTGCTGTCTGCTGCTTGGTTATATTGACGTATCAGATCTGTTATTTGCATAGCTACTCCATAAAATTCTTAATAAAAGTTCTACGATGAATGGCGGTTGGTCCAAATTTCTTTATAGCTTCAATATGTTCTTTAGAACCATAGCCCTTATTGGAGGCAAATCCATAGCCTGGAAAAATATTGTCATACTCCACCATCATCCGGTCTCTGGTCACTTTTGCAATGATACTGGCGGCTCCAATAGAAATGCTCTTGGCATCTCCTTTAATAATTGGTATCTGCCGAATAGCTACCTCTGGTATGGTCACTGCGTCGTTTAACAGAAGATCCGGCGTTGGATCTAATTTTCCAATTGCCTGACGCATTGCCTCATAAGTTGCCTGTAAGATGTTGATTTCATCTATTCGCTCTGGTGAAACCAGACCAACTTCTGCAGCTACAGCTTTCTCCATAATTTCATCATACAAAGCTTCTCTTTTTGCCTCTGAAAGCTGTTTGGAATCGTTAATATATAAAATATCGCAGTCTTTCGGTAAAATGACCGCTCCTGCCACTACAGGGCCAGCCAGAGGCCCTCTTCCTACTTCATCAATTCCACAGATAAAAGCATAATCTTTATATTCATTTTCATATTTTTTCAAAAGCTGAATCCGGGCTTTCTCCTTCTCCAGTTTGTCCAGTTTCTTTATGGCGGAATCCACCAGCTTTCCCACACCAGCTCTCTCATCTGCCTCAAATTCTGCAATAAACTCTCCCAGTTTCTCTAGAGGCGTCGATTCTAACTGTTCCTTGATCTGTCCAATTTTTAACTCACTCATACTGATTTCCCGTTTTTCTCATCAACGTATTTCCGGCATTTCCAGAGAAATTCTTCCAAGAACACCGCTTCTGAACTCATCAATCAACAGTCCTGCCGCCTTGCTGTAATCCAGTTCGTTTCCCTTGGAAATACATCTGCGATTTTCAGCAATGTCCATTAAAATTTCTGTGTCACCTTTTGTTTCGTCCACTTCGTAACGATTCTTTAGTACCCCTGGGTACTGAATTTTTATAATTTTTATCAATTCGATAGCCAACTCGTCTACATTTAAGATTTCATCCTTGATAGAACCAATCAGTGCCAGTTTCAGACCTACGGTCTGATCTTCAAATTTCGGCCACAAAATTCCTGGTGTATCCAAAAGTTCCACCTGATTATTTGGACGAATCCACTGTTTTCCCTTTGTCACACCTGGTTTATTTCCGGTCTTTGTCACTGCTTTTCCAGCATAGGAATTAATAAAAGTAGATTTTCCTACATTTGGTATTCCTACTACCATGGCACGGACTGGACGGTTCTTAATGCCACGTTTCCGGTCTCTTTCGATTTTTTCCTTACATGCTTCCATAATAACTGATGTAACCTGCTTCATGGCATTTTTGGTCCGGGCATCCAGACCCACTACAAAAAATCCTTTTTCTTTAAAATACTCTGTCCAGGCATCACTTTTTGCCTTGTCAGCCAAATCATACTTATTCAAAAGGATCAAACGATATTTATTCTTTCCCAGCTCATCAATATCCGGGTTTCTGCTGCTGATTGGAATTCTGGCATCCACCAGCTCAATTACAATATCAATCAGCTTGATATCTTCTAACATCTGTCTTCTGGCCTTTGTCATATGACCAGGATACCACTGAAAATTCATACTTTACCTGCCTTTTTATTTGATAAATCCCATCTTGCCTATGGATCTGAAATAGAACCATGCCTTACCTACCATGTATTCTTCTTTTACATTTCCAATATTGGCAAAACGGCTGTCCTCACTGTTGTTCCGGTTGTCCCCCAGCACAAAATACTCTCCCTTTTCCAAAGTGATGGGTTCGCTGGCAATTCCAGCTTCTTCAATAGAAGAAACCTCAATATCCTCCATATACAGCTCCTCATTGACATAAACTGCCCCTTCTTTAATCTGCACCGTATCACCTGGAACTGCAATCACTCTTCGCACGTAATAGTGGGACTTTTCATTTCCATTTGGTAAAAACACCACCACATCTCCCTGCTTAGGATCAGAAATAACATACTGAAATTTATTGATCAAAATCTGGTCTCCACTGGAAAGTGTCTCTGCCATGGCCTGTCCCACCACGGTGGTGCGAACTCCGAAGAAACTCACAAGGATTCCCGCAATTACAATAATTAAAATAATTTCCCCTGCCCAGGTCAGAATCTCCTTAAAAAGAGGCAGATTAAACTTTTTCCGCTGTTTTCCAAAATTCAGTCCGCTGCGACGTCTCATAGAATCTCCTTCTTTGCATAATTGTTTAAAAATTATTTTACTATATTTTTATTTTCTAGTAAATAAAAAACGCTTCATTCATTGTTTCCAACGAATGAAGCTGTTTCTTCATGCAAGATTATTTTACTAATTCTTTAACCTTAGCAGCTTTACCAACACGATCTCTTAAGTAGTAAAGTTTTGCACGTCTTACTTTACCTCTACGTACAATATCTACTTTCTCTATGTTTGGAGAATGTAATGGCCAGGTCTTTTCTACACCAACACCATTAGAAAGTTTTCTAACAGTAAAGGTTGCGCGGTTGCTTCCGCCCTGTTTCTTAATAACAGTTCCTTCAAATACCTGAACACGTTCACGGTTTCCTTCCTTGATCTTTCCGTAAACTTTTACAGTATCACCAACATTAAACTGTGGTACTTCTGCTTTTAACTGTTCAGCTTCGATGCTCTTAATAATTTCACTTGCGTTCATTTTTGTGACCTCCTATTATTTTGACGTTCTTAATGCAATGAATGCAACAGAGGACCATCGCCTTTATTCACAACATTAATAAATTACCACACTTGCCCTGCAAATGCAACAACTTTTTTACTTCATCCAGAATATTTTTCCTTTTGAGGTATATAACCCCAAAGACTCCTGCAATTTCCCGGAAATCTCATTGTTTTCCTCTACCTGGCCGTAAGGAATCCAGCCCCAGGACAATGTCTGATTAATAAGATAAGTTTCCAATGCTTTTGCCACTTTTTGTCCTCTGAATTCCTGCTTGACCTCTAACATGCCAAGACTTCCATCTTCATGTATTCCCATGATTCCTGCCAGCTCGTCCCCGAAAAATGCTCCATACAGATTTCCATGATCCAGACACTTTTCTACATAAGAAGTTCCATCCACACCGGTGTAGATCAAAAGCGCTGCTTCTTTATCCGGTTCTCCTAGTTTTCGAATGATAAGACCTGACTCCGTCGGCTGCCCATCCATGCGGTAAAGACCTGTAATCGGCAAACTCTCCTTTTGGGTATAGACGGTTTGATAACAGGACATGATTTCTTCTACTCCAAGGAGTTCTTTGGCAGAAGAAACCATTTCTTCCTGATGAAGGATTAGATAAACTTCTTTCTTTTGCCTCCGCGCCTGACATAATTTCAATAATTCCATACCACTTTTCTGGTCGGCTCCATAATGAAACAGCACACCAGATTGACTATCTTCCAAAAGAATACTGTCTCCTCTTCTTTCTAGAAGAATTGCCCGTCCCCGATTTATCAGCTCAATCATGTCGATGTTGTTCAGTTTATTTTTCATGAGAACCTCCAGACAGCTCTGGAGGTCTTCGTATTTCGCATATAAATCCGGTCTCCGCTCTTTTGTACGGATCACAGATTGTTCTAAGCGCCATTTCCGGATATTCCTGGTATTGCCGGATAAAAGTACCTCTGGTACTTCTTTACCATGCCACACCTTGGGTCTGGAGTACTGAGGATATTCTAACAAATTTCCATGAAAGGATTCAGTTTCTGCGGATTCCTCATTATTCAGTACCCTTGGCACCAGCCGGGAAATAGCGTCAATCATGACCATAGCCGCCAGTTCCCCTCCGGTCAGCACATAATCTCCGATGGAAACATAATCTGTCACAATTTCTTCTAAAACACGCTCATCAATTCCTTCATAATGACCACAAAGAAAGATCAACTCATCATTTTTTGCCAAATCCTCTGCCATGTACTGGTTAAAAGGCGCTCCCTGAGGGGTTACATAAATGATTCTTTTTTTTCGGTCAGAAGGGATTTTATCTGCCACACTGGCATAGGCATCATACACCGGCTGTGCCTGCATCAGCATTCCCGCTCCTCCGCCGTAGGTATAATCATCCACTTTTCGGTGCTTATTCTTCGTAAAATCGCGGATATCTACCGCCTCTACGGAAATAATTCCCTGCTCCATGGCTCTTCCTGTAATGCTGGTGGATACCCCCTGCATAATCATTTCCGGAAAAAGAGTCAATACATGAAAATTCATACTTTCTGCCATTATAAATCCCTCAATCCTGGAAGCACATAGACTGTCATGGTCTGGCTGTCAAAATCTACATTACGGATACAATCTTTTATTGCCGGAAGAAGCAAATCCGGTGTTCCTTCTTTCTTTACGACATAAACATCATTTGCTCCTGTAGAAAGAACATCTTCTAACGTTCCCAGTTCTTCACCTTCTTCTGATACTACAGAAAGACCAATCAAATCTGCAATAAAATATTCATTTTCCTTTAATTTTACTGCGTTATCCCTGGTAACAAATAAGCCTGCTTTTTTATATTTTTCAACATCATTTATATTATCAATTCCCTTAAATTTTACAATGACCATATTCTTGAAAAATTTAACGGAAGCAATTTCCAATTCCAACTGCTCCTTGCCAGAGTCAAGAATTACTTTTTTTAATTTTTTAAAACGTGCCGGGTCATCTGTGGTAGGAAATACCTTCACTTCTCCTCTCACTCCGTGAGTAGAGGTAATGACGCCAACCTGTAACAAATCTTCCATAATCTATTTTCCTTTTCATAAATAATGATATAACTATTCGGGCCACCTTAAGAATTACTTTAATATACAAAAAACCGCCTCAAACGAGGCGGCTTAGGATTACTGCATAATCTCAACAATAACCTTCTTGTCTTCTTTAGAGGCTGCGGCTTTAACCACAGAACGGATTGCTTTTGCAATACGCCCCTGCTTACCGATTACTTTGCCCATGTCAGACTGTGCAACACGTAATTCTAAAACAATTGCTTTATCATTCTCCGTCTGAGTTACAACAACTTCGTCTGGAGAATCTACGAGTGCTTTTGCAATTACTTCAACTAATTCTTTCATTACGTCTACCTCGCAAATCCTATTTCTCGATACCAGCGTTCTTGAAAATTCTGCTTACAGTTTCGGTAGGCTGTGCTCCGTTTGCTAACCATTTCTTAGCTAACTCAGCATCTACATGATATTCAGTAGGATTCTTTGTTGGATCATAAGTTCCGATCTCTTCGATACATCTTCCATCTCTTGGTGATCTGGAATCTGCAACTACGATTCTATAGAAAGGAGCTTTCTTCTGTCCCATTCTTCTTAATCTGATTTTAACTGCCATTGCGTTTTCACCTCCTCATAATATTTGAAAAACTTTATTTAAAAGGGAAGTCCTTTGAACATTCCTCTTTTACCACGTTTACCGCTGCCCATCATTCCAGGCATCTGCTTCATCATTTTCTTAGTCTGCTCGAACTGCTTTATCAGACGGTTGACTTCTGCAATATCAACTCCCGCACCTTTTGCAATACGGTTCTTTCGGCTTGGATTCATGAGCTTTGGATTTCTACGCTCTTCTGGTGTCATGGAATAAATAATAGCTTCGATTCTAGCCATATTCTTCTCTGCCGCATCAGTATCCAATTCTGGCATTTTTCCATTTCCAAGACCAAGCCCCGGCATCATTCCCATAAGACTGGAAAGTCCGCCCATTTTCTTCATCTGACCCATGGATTCTAAGTACATCTCAAAGTCGAACTCGTTCTTTCGCATTTTCTGCTCAAGTTCTTTGGCTTTCTCCTCATCAATGCTCTCCTGAACCTTCTCTATCATGGTAAGGACATCTCCCATACCAAGGATTCGGGAAGCCATTCGCTCTGGATAGAACTGTTCTAAATCTGACAGTTTCTCTCCCATTCCTGCGTAAAGAATTGGTTTTCCAGTTACCGCCCGGATGGAAAGGGCTGCACCCCCTCGGGTATCACCATCTAACTTGGTAAGTACCACTCCATCAAGTCCGATTTTCTCATCAAAGGTCTTTGCCACATTCACTGCATCCTGACCTGTCATGGCATCTACTACCAGTAAAGTCTGGAATACGCCAACCGCTTCCTTAATCTCCACCAGCTCTGCCATCATATCTTCATCTACGTGAAGACGTCCTGCTGTATCTATAATCAATACATTGCATTCTTTTTTCTTCGCGTGCTCAACTGCCGCTTTTGCAATATCTGCTGGTCTTACCTTATCTCCCATGGAGAAAACTTCCACGCCCTGCTTCTCACCGTTAATCTGCAGCTGTTCGATTGCCGCCGGACGATATACGTCACAGGCTGCTAGAAGGGTTTTCTTACCTTTCAGCTTTAATTTTCCTGCAATCTTGGCTGTGGTAGTTGTCTTACCAGCACCCTGAAGACCAACCATCATAATAATGGTCAGTTCTTTTCCAGGCTTGAAAGCAATCTCTGTAGTCTCAGATCCCATGAGTTTTATCATTTCCTCATTTACAATCTTAATGACCATTTGTCCCGGATTCAATCCATTCATGACATCCTGTCCGATTGCCCGCTCTTGTACGTCCTTGGTAAACTGCTTCACTACCTTGAAATTAACGTCAGCCTCTAAAAGAGCCATTTTAACTTCTCGAAGTGCGGTCTTTACATCATCTTCTGTAAGTCTTCCCTTGCTGCGCAAGTTGCGGAATACGTTCTGCAGTTTTTCTGATAAACTGTCAAATGCCATTCTACAGCTCCTTTAAAATCTGATTCGATATTGCTTCAATCTGCTTCATCACTTCTGAGCCTGGATGTTCTTTATTCTCTCCTGCCAGTCTGTGAATCTGCTCTACTTCGTTCTTCATGGAAAGGAACTTTGCTACCAGATGAAGCTTATTTTCATAATCCGTAAGCTTCTTGGTGCACCGCTTAATCATGTCAGCTACACCTTGTCTGGAAATACCTTCCTCCGCTGCTATCTCCCCTAAGGAAAGATCATTAAAAACGAAATCTTCATATATCTGGCGCTGATGTTCATTCAACAGCTCTCCATAAAAATCATATAAATATGTCTGTTCAACTTTTTCTTCCATATCAGTCACCTTGGATAGACTACCATAAGTAAAAGAGGGTGTCAAGTATTTTTTCTTGACACCCCAAAAATTTTTAAATATTAAGCAGTTCCTTTACCAATACCACGCCCTCTGCGGCATCCTTTGCATATCCGTCAGCACCGATTTCCTCTGCAAAACTTTCCGTAATGCAGGCTCCACCAATCATGATCTTACTGCTGCACTGTTTTTCTTTACAAAGAGCAACTACTTCCTTCATTTTCATCATAGTAGTTGTCATAAGGGCAGATAAGCCAATAATTGCAGCATCCTCTGCAATGGCAGTATTTACAATTGTTTCTGCTGGTACATCTTTGCCCAGATCGATGACCTGATAGCCATGATTTTTAAGCATCAGTGCCACCAGATTCTTACCGATATCGTGAATATCCCCTTCTACAGTGGCGATCACGATGGTCGGCATCTGTTCGCCTGTATCTTTTTTCTCCAGCATTGGCTCTAAATAATCAATTGCTATTTTCATAGTGTTGGCACTGCCAATGAGCTGTGGCAGGAAATATTTCTTTTTATCGAACAGATCTCCTACTTCTGTAATAGCAGGAATTAATTCTTCATTAATAATACTTTCCGGCTTTCTTCCTGTCTCCAAAGCAGCTTTTACCACATCAAGAATGATTCCTTTTTTCGCTTTTAAAACTGCTTCAAAAACTTCACTGCGATCCGACAATTCTTTCGCGCTTCCCCCTGCGTGAATGTTTTCAGAATGGGATTCCCCCTCTTTTCCCTGACTGCCAGAATTCTGACTCTCACCTGCCATAGAAGCGGCAACAACTCTTTTCACTGCCTCTTCCACAGCTTTCTTCTCTCTCTTCTCCACCATGCGGTTCATATGCTCAATATAGCGGATGTCACTGTCTGGGCGATGCAGAAGCATATCAGAAGCAAAGGCCGCATTCATCAGAAGATCCTGGGATGGATTTGCGATTGCCATGGTAAGTCCTTTTCCAATTGCCATGGTCAAAAAAGCCGTGTTTACATAGCCTCGCTCAGGCAATCCAAAGGAAATATTGGAAAGTCCGCAGATAGTTGGGAGTTTCTTTTCTTCCTTGCAGTAGGAAATGGTATCAAAACACTCCCTCGCTGCTTCCGGATTTGCTCCAATGGTAGCCACCAGTCCATCTACTACAATATCCTCATGAGCAATTCCCATGGAAATAGCGGTATCATAAATAGTATTTAAAATTTCCCGTTTTTTCTCCAGAGTCTCTGGAATCCCCTCGTCAGATAAAGGAAGAAGAATGAACATTGCACCATATTTTTTTGCAATTGGGAGCATTTCTTCAATCTTGACCTTCTCCAGAGAAATAGAGTTGATCAGGGCACGTCCCGGATAGATTTTTAATGCTTCCTCCATTACCTGGGCATTACTGGTATCAATACAGAGCGGACAGTCCACGGTGGAAGTCACTTCATAAATAGCCTGTTTCATCATTTCCAGCTCATCGATTCCGTTCATTCCCATATTTACATCCAGAATTTTTGCACCATTTGCTTCCTGATCCAAAGCCATCTGGCGTACCATTTCCAGCTTGCCTTCCCGAAGTTCTGCCTGCAGTTTCTTTTTACCGGTAGGGTTGATTCGCTCACCTACCACCATGAAATTTCCATCTAAGGTAATTTCTTCGATTTTTCGCTCAGAAGATAATACTCTGCGGTGTTTCTCCAAAGGAGCTTTTACTTCTATTCCAGAAACAACGTCTGCTAATGCCTTAATATGCTCTGGCGTGGTACCACAGCAGCCACCTAATACTGCTGCTCCTGCCTTTACCAACGCTTCTCCTGCCTTTGCAAATTCATCTGGCTTCATTGGATAAATGGTCTTTCCATCTACTAACTCCGGCAACCCAGCGTTTGGTTTTGCAAGAATAGGAATGGTGGCAAACTGTGCCATTTTTTCCACCTGATGTACCATCTCCCATGGACCAGTGGAACAGTTGATTCCAATAACATCTACGCCTAAAGCCTGTAAAGTCACCACAGCTGCCTCTGGTGGAGTTCCATAGAGAGTTCTGCCGTCTGGGTTATAGGTCAAAGTTACCATAATTGGGAGGTCACAGACATTTCGAATGGCAAGAACTGCTGCACGACACTCCTGCAGACTCATCATAGTTTCTACTACAAATAAATCTACTCCTGCCTCTGCAAGAATCTTCGCCTGTTCTTCGTATACTTTCACCAATTCCTCAAACATCAAGTCGCCCAGAGGATAAAGCTGTTTTCCAGTCATGGTCATATCTCCGGCAATGAATGCCAGTCCACCGGCTGCTTCTTTTGACAAAGCTACCAGCTCTTTGTTCATGGAAACAATGTTATTTTCCAATCCGTACTCTTCCAACTTAATTCGGTTAGCAGTAAACGTCGGTGCATATAAAATATTCGTTCCAGCTGCCACATAAGCCTTCTGCAGATCCACTAAAGCCTTTGGATTCTTCAAAATCCAATCCTCCGGGCATACTCCTACCGGCATTCCTGCTGCCATCAGATTAGAGCCTGTTGCACCATCTAAAATCACTGGTGCCTTTTCCTTTATGTATGTTAAAAATTCCTGTTTTGTCATGAAAATTTCCACCTTTATCTTTTCTAAAACACTTGCAGATTTGCGCGTTTCCTATATAATAACTCATGTTGAAAAAAAAAGATACTTTTTTTATGTAGAAATGAGGTTTACCATGAGCATTAAACTGGTTGCATTAGATTTAGATGGTACATTATTTAATAATCAAGGACAGATTTCCGAAGAAAATAAAAACGTCATTAGAATGGCAAATAACGCTGGAATTCATGTAGTAATTTCCACAGGACGCCCACTGATTGGAATTCCTTTGGAACAGTTCGAAGGCACAGGAATCCAATATGCCATTACCACTAATGGCAGTGGTGTTTATGAGATTTCCACTGGAAAGTGCATTTATGAAGACAGTATGCCAACAGAAATGATTCTGCCGATTTTGTCCTATCTTCTATCAAAAGACATCCACATGGATGCTTTTATTGGTGGAAAAGCCTTTTCTCCGGAACAGTGCCGGAAAAATGCTTATCGCCTGGATGTGCCCGAATCTTTAAAGCATTACATTTTAAATACCCGGGTGCGAGTGCCTGATCTTGCTGCTTATATTCAGGAGAAACAGCTATCCGTCCAGAAAATGACCTTAAACTTTTATCCCCTTTCTGACGGAACCTATAAAGACCGGGAAGATGTAAAAAACTATCTGCTTTCTCATTCGGAAGTTTCCAGTGTCTGTGGTGGTTATCACAATCTGGAATTTACCAAAGCCGGTGTCCATAAAGGAGTCGGTCTCGCCCGGCTTGCCGAATATCTTAATGTTGCCATGGGAGACACTATGGCAATCGGAGACACCGAAAATGACCTTCAAATTCTTCGCACTGCTGCCCTTGGGGTCGCAATGGGAAATGCCACCAAAGAAATCAAAGAAGCAGCCGACTACATCACTCTTTCCAATGAAGAGGACGGAGTAGCTGCTGCTCTTCGACACTTTTTAGATCTGCCGGAATAACTCCACATTCTGTTTTAGTACTTCTACTGCTCTGTTTACCTCTTCCCAGGTATTCTCACTTCCCAGGGTAAAACGAAGAGTTCCTGATGCATATTCCTCCGGCACATGAATTGCCTCGATAACATGGGATATCCTGGTCTGACCAGTGGTGCAGGCAGAACCAGCGGAAGCAAAAATTCCGTCTTCTTCTAGCAATACTAAAAGTGCAGTTGCCTCAACCCCGGCTATGCTGATATTTACATTTCCAGGCAGCCGGGATTTTTTATGCCCATTTAGTCTTACCTGAGGAATTTCCGTTACCACTCTTCGAATAAATGTATCCCGCATGCGCACCAGTTTATGATAATTCTGATTCATATGCCGATTTGCCACTTTTAAAGCTTCTGCCATTCCAACAATTCCGGCTACATTTTCAGTTCCGGCTCTTTTCCCTTTTTCCTGACCCCCTCCGTGAATAAAACTTGGTATCTCGATTCCTTTTTTTACATATAAAAATCCGGTGCCTTTTGGTCCATGAAATTTATGACTGCTGGCACTTAAGGCATCGATGGGCATTTTGTGGACATGAATTGGAATCTGTCCCACTGCCTGCACTGCATCCGTATGAAAAAGAATTCCTTTTTCTCTCGCCAGATTTCCGATTTCCGTAATTGGTTCAATGGTTCCAATTTCATTATTTCCCATCATAACTGTAATTAAAGAGGTATATTTTTCAATGGAATTCTGTAGTTGTTTTAAATTTACAATTCCCTGCTCATCTACATCCAAATAGGTCACATCATATCCCAGCTGCTCCATATAAGCACAGGAGTTTAATACTGCATGATGCTCGATTTTTGAAGTAATGATGTGGCCGCCAATGTATTTTTTCTCCCTGGAAAAACCTTTGATGGCCCAGTTATCCGATTCACTCCCTCCTGATGTAAAGTAGATTTCCTCTGGATACGCATCCATGATTTCTGCAATCGTATTTCTCGCCTTTTCTACAGCTTCTCTTGCCTCTGTGCCAAGAGAGTATGGACTAGAGGCATTTCCGTATTCTCTGTCGAGATATGGTTCCATAGCTGCTTTTGCTTCCGGACAAAGCTGTGTCGTAGCCGCATGATCCATATAAATTATTTTTTTCATACCCTGCTCCTTTTTTGCATATATTTAAAAGACATTTCCCCTGAAAGGTAAAGTATTATGCCTGTTTCAAATAAACTTTGGAAAAACCCTTTAATCTCCGGAACTCTGCTTCTTACTCTTGCAGGTGTTGCTTCCAGAATTATCGGCTTTTTCTATAAGATATTCCTTTCCCGAGTTATTGGTGCAGAGAGCTTAGGATTGTATCAGATGGTTTTTCCCGTGCTGGCACTTTGCCTTTCTCTTACCAGTGCTGGAATTCAGACTGCGGTATCCCGTTTTGTTGCCTCTTCCTTAAATGACGATAAAAAATGCTATGGTTACCTGGCAGCCGGACTTTTTTTAAGTTCTATCTTATCTCTTTTTGTGGGCATTCTAATTTATTTTAATGCAGACTGGATTGCCAAAGTATGGCTTGGCGACAGCCGGTGTGCTTCTCTTTTGTCCATTATGACTTTTTGTCTGATTCCAACATGTGTGCATGCCTGTATTAACGGATATTACTATGGCAAAAAGAAATCTATGATTCCATCTTTAAGTCAGATTACAGAACAAGTGGCCAGAGTTATTGGTGTTTACCTGTTTTACTGTTATCTCTCTAAAAATTCTCTTCCCCTTACTGCCAGCCATGCCATGTGGGGCTTAATTATTGGAGAATTTTTCGGAATGGTGGTCAGCGGTATTGCGATTCTGTTTTCCATCTGGAAAAAACTGATTCCACACCTCTCCCGAAAAAATTTTTCAGATTGCTCCGCTTCTTTTTCCTTCTACTGCAGCTCCCTTTGTTCTATGGCTGTTCCTTTGACGGCAAACCGGGTTCTGGCAAATATCGGAAGCAGTATTGAAAACACTTTAATTCCACAGAAACTACGGCTTTACGGACTTACCCAGGCCAAAGCTCTATCCATCTACGGTGTTCTTTCTGGTATGTCCTTATCTGTTATCTTTTTTCCAAGTGTCATTACTGGCTCCCTGTCTGTGCTTCTGCTTCCTGCCGTGTCAGAGGCCACTTCAAAAGGCGAGAAGAAAAAAGTCTCCCATGCAACAGAAAAAGCAGTCCGATACGGACTGCTCCTTGGCTTCATCTTTACAGTTATCTTTCTGGTTTCCGGGGATTTTATTGGAGAAATTCTTTTCTCCAACCCTCTTGCCGGATATTTTATTCGACGCCTCAGTTGGGTCTGCCCTTTTATGTTCGTCTCCAGCCTCCTTGGCAGTATTCTCCACGGTCTTGGAAAAGCTAAAACCGTTCTGTTCATCAACCTCTTATCCTGCCTAATCCGAATCGGTATGGTCTTCTTCTTAGTGCCATACCATGGCATGGACGCTTACCTGTGGGCTCTTTTAATTAGCTGGGTCTTTTCCGCTGTTGCTTCCATGATTGCAGTAGCCAGAGAATAGCAAAAATGGGTTGTCTCACAAAACTGTTTGACAACCCATTCTAATAATCTCTTTCGCGTTAACAATTATACACGAGATAAGTATTCACCTGTTCTGGTATCAATCTTGATTACGTCTTCCTGTTCTACGAATAATGGAACGTAAACAACTGCCCCCGTCTCAACTGTAGCAGGTTTTGTAGCACCTGTAGCTGTATCTCCTTTGAATCCAGGCTCTGTATCTGTAATCTTCAGTTCTACGAACAGAGGTGGTTCTACTGCAAATACGTTTCCTGCATGAGAACATACTTTAACCATTTCGTTTTCTTTAACAAATTTTAAAGCATCTCCTATAGAATCTCTTGTTAAATCAATCTGATCATAAGTTTCTACATCCATGAAGTGGTAGAAATCTTCGTCTGAATATAAGAACTGCATATCTTTTCTGTCAATACGAGCAGTTGGGCATTTCTCTGTTGGACGGAAAGTTTTCTCAACTACACCACCATTGATGATATTTTTTAACTTTGTTCTAACAAATGCAGCACCCTTACCTGGTTTTACATGCTGAAATTCAATAATCTGATAAATGTTACCTTCGAACTCGATTGTAACACCATTTCTGAAATCTCCTGCTGAAATCATTCGATCTTCCTCCTTAATTTACGAGTCAACACTCTCACTGCCATATTTTACAATAAAATAAGACACATTTCAACCCTAAAATGCGATTCTTAGGCTTTGTTTTCAATTTCGTGAATCATATCCACACGGGTCTGGTGACGTCCACCCTCGAATTCTGCCTCCAGATATGCCTTTACAATATCCTTTGCCAGCTCGATTCCTACGATTCTCTGACCAAATGCAATGATATTTGCATTGTTATGTTGTTTTACAAGCCGAGCGGTAGCTGTATCTGAGCAAACTGCTGCACGAATACCTTTTACTTTATTGGCAGCAATTGAAATTCCAACACCAGTGCCACAGATTAAAACTGCACAATCTACATCGCCATCTGCCACTGCCCGTCCTACTTTCTCTCCGTATTCCGGATAGTTGCAACTGGCTATCTCATCTGTTCCGTAGTTTACCACTTCATGTCCCATACTTTCCAGATAGGCCATAATCTCTTTCTTCATTTCTACTGCTGCATGATCATTTCCAATTCCGATTTTCATATTGTCCTCCTGTCGGTCATCAAATGTCTTCTATCATTATAATTTGAAAATTGATTTATTTAAAAATGAAAATATTTTAATGTGTCTGAAAGCTCGTTCTGCTTCCCCTTTTTCTTTTCACTTTAACTTATTCTCCTTCGTTTTAATTGACGTTTATAAAAAAACAGTACAATTTTCTCTAAATAGCGCTTTAATACGATCTGTATCTCTTCTTTGGGATGGATAGGTTTTACCAGCACGGTGCGTATTCCTGCCCGGTTAGCGCCACAGATATCCGTGAAAATCTGGTCTCCAACAAAGATAGTATTTGTCACATCCGTTCCCATAATTTCCATTGCCTTGATATAATTAGCGGTCTTTGGCTTTCCTGCCTTGAATATATAATTCACACCTACAGAATCATTGAACATCTTCACCCGTGGCTCCTTGTTGTTGGATAAAAGCATGCAGGAAAAGCCCAGTTCCTTCAAATGAGTGAACAGAGAAATCGCCCGCTGATCTGCAGGCGCTCCATGAGGAACTAAAGTATTATCAATATCAAAGATAATCCCCCTGTACCCCTCTTTATATAATTTGTCAAAATCAATCACATAGGTAGAATCTACATATTCTCCCGGATATAAAAAACTGCACATAGTTTTCCTCTTATCATTAAACAAGAATCTTCTTCAATTCGTTCATAAAGGTATTTACATCTTTGAACTCACGATAAACAGAGGCAAATCTTACATAAGCAACCGCATCTAAATCCTTAATCTTATCCATAAGAATCTCTCCGATTACAGAGCTGGCAATCTCCTTCTCTTCCCGATTGAACACTTCCACTTCCACTTCATCGATGAGTTTTGTAATCTGCTCTGCAGAAATTGGACGTTTATGACAGGCACGAAGTACACCTGCTTCAATCTTAGACCGGTCATACTGCTCCCTGTTATTATCTTTCTTAATTACGATAAGTGGAATGGTCTCTACTTTCTCATAAGTAGTAAATCTTTTTCCACAATCATCGCATAATCTACGGCGTCGAATAGAATTGTTATCATCTGCCGGTCTGGAATCAATAACTCTGGTATTCTCACTACTGCAAAATGGACACTTCATAGTTTACCTCCATAAAAAGCGTACTAAAACCCAATATTTATTAAAATTATACATATTACGGCAGGAAAAGTCAAACAAATTAAACAAATGTCAGATTACAATTGTTAGAAAAATTGTTAAAAACTTATCATATTTTATGCTTCATTTCCTTCTCTTCAAGATTTACCAGAATAATATCTGGACCAATCTTTACTACATTACACCAGGGAATGCAAAATTCAAAATCCTTGCAGAATAATCCCCAGTATTTTCCCGGTCCTGGCACAATCAGAGCGGTCACTTCTCCACATTCTGTATCGATCTCGATATCTCTTACATTTCCAAGACATTTACAATCGTTAACATTGACAACTTCTTTTTCACAAAAATCAGAAAAACGCATAGAATCTCCTCCTACTGGTTTATTCTATGCGTTTCTTTGCGAAATGCTACACGTTAAAACGGAATAAGATCACATCTCCGTCTTTTACTACATATTCTTTTCCTTCCAGACCAACAATACCTTTCTCTTTGGCTGCTGAAAGGCTGCCACAATCTAAAAGATCCTGATAGTTTACCACTTCTGCCCGGATAAATCCTCTTTCAAAATCGCTGTGAATCTTTCCTGCTGCCTGTGGCGCCTTGGTACCTTTCTTAATGGTCCAGGCTCTTGTCTCATCCTCTCCTGCAGTCAGGTAGCTGATAAGTCCTAAAAGACTGTAGCTTGCTTTAATCAACTTCTCCAGACCGGATTCCTGTAATCCCAGATCTTCCAAGAACATTGCCTTCTCATCATCATCCAGCTCTGCAATTTCCTGCTCGATCTGAGCACAAATTACAAATACCTCGCTGTTCTCTTCTGCTGCCAGTGCCCTTACTGCCTGTACATACTGGTTGTTTGCACCATCATCTGCCAGATCGTCTTCTGCTACATTTGCAGCATAGATGGTGGATTTTGCAGTAAGAAGATTGTAAGACGCGAACCATGCCTGCATATCTTCATCCTCTGGAACTTCAAAGGTTCTTGCCATTTTTCCATCTTCCAGATATTTCTTTAAAGACTCTAATAATTCTAATTCTTTTGCCAGAGTCTTGTCCATTCTTGCCTGTTTTGCAACTTTGGCAATTCTTCTCTCCAAAATTTCAATATCAGAGAAGATCAGCTCCAGATTAATGGTCTCAATATCTCTTGCAGGATCAATACTTCCATCTACGTGGACAATATTAGTATCCTCAAAACAACGTACTACATGTACGATAGCATCTACTTCACGAATATTTGCCAGGAACTGGTTTCCAAGCCCTTCGCCCTTACTTGCACCTTTTACAAGACCTGCAATATCTACGAACTCAATCACTGCCGGAGTTACCTTCTTGGATTTATACATATCTCCCAGCTTCTTGATTCTCTCATCTGGTACAGCAACGATTCCCACATTCGGATCAATAGTACAGAATGGATAGTTTGCAGATTCTGCTCCTGCTTTTGTTAATGAATTAAAAAGGGTACTTTTTCCTACGTTTGGAAGACCCACGATACCTAGTTTCATATCTATTTATACTCCTTTGTTTATATTCTATTTCCCAAACACTCTTTGCAGTCTCTCATCTTCATCCAACAGCTTCTTCGCCAACTCCCGGTATTTTTCCTCATGGAGATAAGTATGGCGGAATGGCTTAATGGATGGTGCCAGATCAATGGCCTGTCTGTACTCTTCCTTATCCAGATCCAGGGTACACACATAATCCCAGAATCCGGTCTGAGTAAAGATGGTATCCACTCGCTTATAGCGATGATCGTGAACCCGGCTCATCAAATATGTGGCAATTCCTACCTGAATTCCGTGCAGCTGTGGTGCATCGGACATTTTATCCAGTGCGTGAGAAATCAGATGCTCACTGCCACTGGTAGGGGCACTGTTTCCTGCGATCTCGTTGGCAATTCCACTCATGGCAAGAGAATCCACTAATTCCTTTAAGAACAG
>JBGVLD010000029.1:0-20822 GCA_045124075.1 Agathobacter sp. | reverse complement strand
GATATCTTCAATTTTTTTGGAATGAACCCATTTTCCTTCTTCTGGGATAGGAGCTGGTTCATGTTTTGCGCCCTTAGCAACAGGACACATGTTTTCAACTTCCTTAGTGTAAATCATTTTAAGACTCCTTTCACTTAAATCGCATTGTTATGTTAAATCCTTTGTTTTCCATTTAACACACTGTAGATATTTTCGCATATTTTTTTCTATAAGTCTAGTAGAAAATGATAATTTTTTGTCAAAATTGCCACCAGAAACATAGCTTTTATTTATTCTTCAATACCACATTTTCTTTATCTTTAAAAATACTACGGGCCGGTACCACTCCCCGGACTCTGGAAAGAGGGTAAATATTTGTATCTCTTCCTATTACAGTACCAGGATTTAATACAGAGTTACATCCTACCTCCACATAATCTCCCAGCATTGCGCCGAACTTCTTAAGTCCTGTTTCAATTTCTTCTTTTGTATCATAGCAATCTTTCACAACTACTAAAGTCTTATCAGACTTTACATTAGAAGTAATGGAACCGGCTCCCATATGGGATTTATAACCTAAGATGGAATCTCCCACATAATTATAATGAGGCACCTGAACAGAATTAAAAATGATATCGTTTTTCAGTTCTGTGGAATTTCCGATGACAGAACCTTTACCAACGATGGCACTACCACGAATAAAAGCACAATGACGGATTTCTGCTTCTTCATCGATGATCAATGGACCATTTAAACTGGCAGTTGGTGCCACCTTTGCACTCTTTGCCACCCAGATATCTTCTCCCCTCTGCTCAAACTTCTCAGGATCTAAGGTTGGTCCCAGCTTTTTGATAAAATCACTAATTCCTTTTAATGCTTCCCATGGATAAATAAACTGTGCAAGATATTCTCCTGCAATGGTTTCCTCTAAATTATATAAGGATTTTATTTTTGCATTTTCCATATCACATTTTCCTTTCTATTTTTCAACGGCTACTGCATTCTCCCATAAAGCCCCGGCTTCTTCTGCCATAGCAGCTTCTGCCATTCTCTGAGCTTCTTCTTCCATGAAGGAGGCAGCGAAGCTATCATCCCAAGCCGGCATAAACTCATCTTCTGGAGATACCCGCTCCTCCTGAGGCGCTAAACTTTCATCCTCATTGAACTGCGCCAACAGATCTTCATCTACTGCTCCTTCAAATTGTTCACTTTGCTTCTCCTGAGCCTCTTCTTCTCCTGGATTATCAAAATCGAACTTAATGGTATCTTCTTCATATTTCAAACAAGTATCGAAAACATTTCCTGCTTTCGAAGTAAAACCGGTCACTTTCTTTCTGGTTTTTCCAGTAGTAAGCAATTCGATAACTATCTCTTCGGTAAGCGGTACTTTTGCTACCGTATGCCACAATTTGAAGCCACATTCACATTCATACTGCCACTGACCTTTTAACATCAGCTTCTGACACTTCGGGCAAGGTACATGGGATTCCACAGGCTTTGGTTTTTCTGGAAAATCAAAAGTAATCTGTCCATCTTCCGTCAATTTCAAAGGCGCGTCAAATTTCATACCTGTCTTTGCCACAAAGCCTGTAATTACACCAGTCTTCTTTCTGGTCAGAAGTTCTTTTACCTGACTTTCCTTTAATTTTACACTGGCAATTTTTCCAATGACGAACTTACAGCTGTCCGGATTATCCTTGGAATAATTGGAACAGCCATAGCCAAATGGGGTTACAATGATATCACCTTTACAAAGCGGGCAGGATACATCCTTTACTTTCACTGGCTCTAATTCGTTAAAGTCAAATTTGAGCCCAGTCACTTTTCCTGTTTCATCCTTATTGAGTGCCACTCTTGCATCAAATTTCTTACCGGATTTTGATTTAAATCCCCTAATGGTACCAGTAATTCCGTTTGTCAGAAGTTCTTTTACATTGGCTTCTGTTAAAGACTTCTCTGCCATTTTGCTAATAGAGAATCGGCAGCTTTCCGGATTATCCTTGGAGTAACCCGTACAGCCATATCCAAATGGAGTCACGATAATTTCTTTCCCGCAAAGAGGACAAACTACATCCTTTACTTTCTTTGCTTCCACATGTTCAAAATCGAACTGAATTGATGGCTTTCCGTCCTCGCCTTCGGTTAAAACAAGACAAGAATCGAATTTCTTTCCAGATTTCGCCTTGAATCCACGAACAGTATCCGTCTTTCCTTCTGTTAAGAGCTGTTTTACAATAGAAACACTTAAACTCTTTCCAGCAATGGTTCCAATGGAAAAACGACAGCTGTTTGGATCTTCTGGCTGATAATTGACACAGCCATATCCAAAAGAAGTTTTCTTTATTTGTCCTTTACAAGCCGGGCAACACACATCCGGTAGAATTTCTGGTTCTACCTGAGCAAAATCAAACTGGATAGAGACTTTTCCATCATCTTCCTTATGCAATGTCAATGCTGCATCAAATTTTTTCCCAGCCTTCGATTTAAATCCACGAATAGTATCTGTCCGTCCTTCTAAAAGAAGTTTTTTTACTTGCTCTTCCGCTATCGTCTGTCCGGCAATTTCGCCCACATTAAAATTACACCCTGATTTATCTTTTTTATAATTTGCACATCCATATCCAAATGGAGTAGTTACGATTTCCCCGCCACACACAGGACAGGCAACTCCAATTTTTCTTCTGGCACCGGCTCCTTTTGCATTCTTACCGGCATAATCACTAATGCGGTCTGCAAGAGGTTGTCTGATATCATTGCCAATCATAGCAAGGGTTTCTTTTCGAATAAAATCTTCTAACTTATTCCGATAATCCCAGAAATCTACGGTTCCCTGAGTGATTCCTTCTAAGCCTTTCTCCCAGGACGCCGTCATTTTTGGGTTCAGCAATGCTGGAACCGTCATACTTACCACTTCAAAGACCATTTCTCCCAGATTTTCTGGAGATAATATCTGAGTCTTCTTGTTTAGATTCAAGTACCCGATACGCACCAGTTTCTTGATAATCTCCGCTCTGGTGGCAGATGTACCAATTCCGGAACCCTTAATCTGCTCTCGAAGTTCCTCTTCTTCTATGAGCTGTCCTGCATTTTCCATGGCAAGAACCATGGAACCGGAAGTATAACGCTTCGGTGGGGAAGTCTTTCCGTGCTTGATACTGTAACCATTTACCGTCACCTCATCGCCCTGATGAAGTCTGCTGGCAAGTTCTAAAAGCACTGCCGGATCAATGGAAGTTTCTCCTCCTTCTCCATTTTCTCCACCCTCTGGATTCTCACCACTATTCTCTGAATTCTCGCTATTTCCGTCTGAATTTTTCTTCTTTGGAATTCCGGCAATTTCCAGATATCCTGGGTTTTTTAAGACTTTTGCAGAAGTAAAGAAGCTCTCTTTCTCTACGGCAAAGGTCATCTTTACTGTTTCATATTCTGCCGCCGGATAAAAGATACTCAAGAATCGTCTTACGATTAGTTCAAATACACTTCTCTGTAAAGAATTCAAAGAATTCAATTCTGTCAACTGTCCTGTTGGAATGATGGCATAGTGGTCTGTAACCTTACTGTCATCGGTGTACTGAGTCTTAGCAATATTGGCATATAGCCTTTTCGACATGATTTCGTCCACGAATTTTGCAGTAGGTTCAAAACCTCGCAGTCTTCCAATATTCTTGCTGATTTCCTTTGCCACGGCGGAAGATAATACTCTGGCATCGGTTCTTGGATAAGTGGTTAGTTTCTTCTCATAAAGATCCTGGGCAACCTGTAACGTCTCATCCGGACTGATCTTAAACCGCTTGGAACATTCTGCCTGAAGTTCTGCCAGATTAAATAACAACGGTGCTCTCTTTCTGGAAATTCCTTTCTCCAAATTCGAAAGAATGGCTGGTTTTCCATTTAAATCCTGAATTAAATTTAAAGCATCCTCTTCTTTCTTAAAGCCATTTTCCTTATACAAAAGAGGGGACTCAAAATACTTTGAGCCTTCTTGTGTCTTCCACTCTGCTTCTACCCCTTCCGGCAGGAAATTGCCTACAATTCGGTAGAATGGTGTCTCTTTAAAATTACGAATTTCCCGTTCACGAATCACTACCATGCCCAGCACACAGGTCATAACACGACCTACAGCAATGGCGGTGTAAGAACTGGTTCCTGCAGCATTGTTTAAAAGATTCCCATATTTTACGGACATAACTCTGGAAAAATTAATTCCCATGGCATAATCTTCGATGGTTCGCATGATACCAGATTTTCCAAGGTTCGCGTAGGCAGACATGGGTTTTGCTTCCCGAATTCCTCGAAGAATTTCTTCTTCTGTCTGAGAATCGATCCACACACGAAGCTCATCCATGCCTTCCCGGACACCTCCAAAATTACGGATGTTTTCCTCAATAGTCTGTCCTTCTTTTCCCGCGTCACCTGCCCAGTAGACTCGGTCGATATCTTCTCTTTGAAGCATTCCGTGAACAATATCATATTGTTTTCTTACGTCTTTGATGACGTCATATTTATAATCTCTCGGAAGAAAAGGCAGATCCTCTAACTTCCATTTCTTATATTTCATGTCATAGTCTTCTGGATAGACCAGACCTACCAGATGACCAACGCACCAGGTAATCACATATTCCTGGTTTTCTATGTAACCGTCCTGTCTTCCGCCCACCTTAAGGACATTGGCAAATTCCCGGGCAACGGAAGGTTTCTCGGTAATGATCAGTGATTTTCCCATAAAGCTCCCAAATTACAATTCATTCATGTCTATCAATTCAAAACGTCTGTCCTCTTTTGCCAGAGCTACCAGAGCTGGCGCAAATGCTTTTGCTGAGAAAAGATAATAATGTTCCGCCTGAATTTTCGCCTGTTTCATAGCAAGGAACATTTCCTGTACCATATCTACCGTAAGGGCTGGATTTTCCCAGTTGCACACTGCAACAATCCTCTCTCTTGCAGTACTTTGAGCCACAATATCGATGTGACCTTTTTTTCCAATCCAAGTACCCATCTTGTTGACTTTCACTGGAAGACGTCCCATCTGATTCAGCAAAGACAGATATTCCATACACACATTACGGAAATAACGGTTCAAATAATTTTCTAATTCTAAAGCAATATAGGTATCATAAAAATCTTCACTGCTTAAAGTATATAATTGGCTTTGATGGCTATAGATAAATTTAAACCAGAAATTAACAAACGTATTTTTTATCTGATAAACACCTTTCTTGGCATTTTCCCAACCACCAGTCTCAAAGGAAACCACTTTCTCTACAATATCAAAATGTGCCAGATTCTTCATATAAACACTGATCTTGGCTCTGGACATTCCCGTATAAAGGAAAAGATCATTTAATTTGTTGTATCCCTGAGCAATCGCGGAAAGAATGGTATTGTATACAGATAATTCCCGAAGCTCCAATCCCAGAATATCCTGTACCTCGTTAAATAGAGCTCCTTTTAGAGACAAAACAAGACGACAGATATTTTCTTTATAGGACTCCTCTACATTCCACAGATTCAGATATCCTGGCACTCCACCTAAAACACCATAGATCTGAATACTTTCCCGAACAGAATAATCCGGAAAAGCCCGTACTACTTCTAAGAAATTTAAATCATCCAGTTTGATCCATCTGTCAATTTTCGCTGCAATCTGCGGCGACTCTTCTTTCACATCCTGTTCACACCACACAATGGAAGAAGAAGAAAGAATGATAAGCACTGGACCTGGATATAATCTTCTGGCTCTTAGCTTTAACACGGCCTCCCAGAAAGAAGGATCCTTCTTCATGACATACTGGGCTTCATCAATCCAGATAACAAGTTTCTCTGGTCCACCACTCTTTACCCGTTTGAAATACTCTTCATAACTCTGCTGGGCAAGTTTTGCATCAAACTGTTCTGAGATTTCCTCTCCCATCATTCTGGACTGTTCCAGCTCTGAAGCTGGTCTGCAACGATAATAAAAGTATTTTTTATCTTTTAGGAACTCTCTCATCAACGTTTCTTTTTCGCTGTGCTTTTGACCATAAAGCATTATCAGTCGATTCCCGGATTCCTCAAAACACTCCTGAACCAGTTTCAAGCTTCTGCTATTAATAATCATATATGTGCCTCCAACCATAAATCGAACTATCATTTGTATTATTTTTCAATTATACCATAGTTTAACTTTTAATACAATTTGTAAAAACACATTTTTATCCATATATATGATTATTTCTATGAGTTTTCCTACTGCTATGCCTCTTCTTTTTCTGTAGTCACATTTGTCATCCAGTTCTTTCTACGGAAAATCACAAGTCCAATGATTAGTCTTACCACTTCTTCTAAGGAAAGAATAAAATACACCCAGTAGATTGGCAATTTGAATACGAAGGCTGTCAAGAGCCCCAACGGCACACCAAATACCCAGGTACCAATCAGATCTGTTACCAGTGTATACGTAGTATTTCCACCACTTCGAATAATGCCGCCTCCTAAAATCATGTTCAAAATTTTCGCAAAAATTACTGCCGCTAAGGCATATACAATATAAATAGTGATTTGTTCTACTTCCGCTTCAACATTAAAGAATTTCGTGTAAATTGGAATGATCAGTACCAAACATGCCGCTACAATAACTGAGCCAATCAAACCTACTTTTAATAAATATTTGGAAATGGAATAGGCTTCTTCTTTTTTATTCTGTCCTAATCGTTTTCCAACCATAACAACAGCCGCAGAAGATAAACCGGAAAACATTCCAATAAACATGCCCTGCAAAGGATTCGTCAAGGTCATGGCCGTCAGAGATTCTTTTCCTAAACGGCCATAGATTCCAGCATAAATATTTTCACCTACGCTCCATGAAAATTCATTCAACAGGATTGGCAAAACAATCACTGCGATTTTCTTATAAAATCCAAAATCAGTAAGGCCCATTATCTTTATAGAAAGATTTTCTTTGCGGTTTTCCACCACAAGGATGATACCAAGCACGATTGCTTCTACCATTCGGGACAACAAGGTTCCCCATGCCGCACCTTTCAGCCCCATTTGTGGACAACCAAATTTCCCAAAAATAAAAAGATAATTAAATACTATATTGCAAAGCATAGATAATACGCTGACATACAAAGGATATTTGCTTTTTTCAATACTTCTAAGAAGAGCTGACAACATAAGTGTTGCTGTCATAGGCAGATAACTAACGGCAATAATCCGCAGATAAACCGCTGCTTCCAGCACCACATCATGCTCATTTGAATAAATCCCCATAATGACTTCTGGTGCCAAAAACGATGGTATTGTAAACAGCAATACCACAAGGCCTGCGATGAAAGAGCAAGTACTAAAGCTCTTACTGATTCCCTTCTTATCCTTTGATCCAAAATACTGAGCGATTAAAATAGATGCCACCGCAGCAATAGAACTTAAGGTAAAAGAAACCAGACTGGAAAACTTCGCTCCTAATCCGCCTCCTGCAATGCTGACCGTCCCCAGGGTTCCCACCATAAGCTGATCCACCAGACTGTAAGATGCTTGAAAAATGCTCTGTAATGTTACCGGCAGACCTATCTTTAAAATTTCTTTCATATACAATTTGTTTGATGTTATTTGATTCTTCATAAGTAAACACCTCTTCTTTGTTTTATATAAATATATTAACATCAAACCCAGTATTTACAATAGGTTAATCGCGTAACCTAATCTAAAAATAAAAAGGCATTTTTATGCAAAATGCCTAATTAATCTGTTTGACGCTCTCCCGTTCTACAAGCTTCAAATCCAGAAATTCCTGTCTTCCTTCTGTAGTTCCATCCATTAATTCGCCTAATAATTGTACTGCTTTTTTGGCTCGTTCTTTTAAATTCTGAGAAATCGTGGTCAATGCCGGTCTTACACAGGACGCAAGAGTGATATCATCAAATCCTATAATAGAAAAATCTTCTGGTATTCTCATGCCTTTTTCCTGTAAATAATTCATAAACTCCACCGCCAGTACATCCGAAGCTAAAAAAGCTGCTGTATAATCTTTCATATTTTCATAAATTACCCCATATTTTTTCAAACGTTCTGCCTTTACCGGGCTGAGCAGCTTAAAATCCTCTTTCTCAGAAAAAACACCCTTTTCCTCCAGCGCTTCTACAAGACCTAAATATCTGTCATGGTCACAATCTTCATCGGAATTTGCCAGATAAAGAATTCTGACATGTCCCATTTTCAGCAAATATTCTCCCGCCAGATATCCCCCTCTGATATTGTCGATTCCCACATCAGAATACTTTTTCCCAGGATTTCGATAGGCGTCCACCACTACAAAAGGAATATGCATACGTTCTCTTAAATTTTCATAATCCACAGCGCAATACCCAATCAAGATCAGTCCTGCCATATTCCACATGGAAGCATAGCGAACAATCTGATTAATGTCTGGTTCTTCCTTTAACATCATAAAATAACCTGCCTGATCCAGTTCCTTGGAAATGTAATTCAACATTCCACTAACAAAAGGATCTTCGATCATTTTTCCTTCGTAACTGACATCATCCGAAAGCACCACACAGACAATTTTGGATGTGTTCTGGGCCAGCAAGACCGCCGCCATGTTGGGAATATAGCCGCTTTCTTCCAGCTTTTCCTGTACTTTTGCCACGGTCTGATCCGAGATTTTCTTCGTCTTTCCATGGATGACATTGGAAACTGTGGCAGTGCTTACCCCCAGTTCTTCTGCAATATCTTTGATGGTAATTCTTACTTGTTCCATACGGTCCCTCTTTCCAAATCCTCTCCGATCTCCAACTGTTTCCGGAGAAGAAAAAGCCTTCAAAACGCCGAAACGCTTTAAAGGCTCACTTATCATTTCATCTAAAATTATTTCTTTGTGATATATCCCTGCGCTTTTAATAACTCTGCACAAAGAACTGCACCACCTGCAGCACCACGAACTGTATTATGAGAAAGTCCAACGAATTTCCAATCATATACAGTATCTTCTCTTAAACGTCCAACGTTTACGCCCATTCCGTTCTCATAGTTAACATCTAAAGCAACCTGTGGTCTGTTGTCTTCTTCTAAGTACTGGATGAACTGCTTTGGAGCACTTGGAAGCTCTAATTCCTGTGGAACACCACGGAAGTTCTTTAATGCCTCTAATAATTGCTCTTTTGTAGGATTCTTTTTGAATTTTACAAATACAGCAGCTGTATGTCCGTTCAATACTGGAACACGAATACACTGACAGGTAATTACTGGAGATTCTGCTGGAACGATGCATTTTTTCTCATGATCAATGTGTCCCCAAATACGAAGAGGCTCTTTCTCAGATTTTTCTTCTTCTCCACCGATATATGGAATGATATTGCCAACCATTTCTGGCCATTCATTGAAAGTCTTTCCTGCACCGGAAATTGCCTGATATGTAGTAGCAACTACTTCATATGGCTCGAACTCTTTCCATGCTGTAAGAACTGGTGCGTAGCTCTGGATAGAACAGTTTGGTTTTACTGCTACAAAGCCTCTTGTTGTACCAAGTCTTTCTTTCTGATATTTGATTACTTCCATATGCTCTGGATTTACTTCAGGCACTACCATAGGAACATCTGGAGTCCATCTATGTGCACTATTGTTAGAAACAACTGGTGTCTCAGTCTTTGCATATGCATCTTCAATGGCTTTGATTTCATCTTTTGTCATATCTACAGCAGAGAAAACAAAATCAACTTCAGCAGCAACTTTTTCTACTTCATTTACGTTCATTACTACGATATTTTTAACAGCTTCTGGCATTGGAGTATCCATTTTCCAACGTCCGCCTACTGCTTCTTCATAAGTCTTTCCTGCACTTCTTGGGCTTGCTGCAATTGTGGTAACCTCAAACCATGGATGATTCTCTAATAATGAAATAAATCTCTGTCCTACCATACCGGTTCCGCCAAGGATACCAACTTTTAATTTCTCGCTCATTTTCTATATCTCCTCTTTTTTCTTTCTTGTCCGTCTGTCGCGAACAACTGTCTTTCACTATAATACTTAATTTTATAAGAAAAAGCAAGAAAAAAAGTGTAATAAATTCATAAGTTTTTTCTTCTTTTTTTATAAAACATGCACAATTAATTCTCAGCCAAGTAACTTTCAGCTAAAGAAATCACCTTCTCCATAGAAGCCTTGGAAGGTGCACCAATGGTACATCTTGTATTGACACAGGTCTCCATGGAAATTGCCTCATAAATATCTTCCTCAAACACCGGACTGATGGCCTTTAACTCTTCTAAAGACATATTATCAATGGCAATGCCCTTGTCGATACAGTAAAGCACAATCTGTCCTACAATTCCGTGGGCATCCCGGAATGGCACCCCATGTTTTACCAGATAATCAGCTGCATCTGTGGCATTAGTAAATCCATGACTTGCACTTTTCTCCATGCGGTCTTTATTAAATTTCATAGTAGCCAACATGCCGTTGAATAAAGCTACACAGCCTTTTGCAGTGTCCATAGCGTCAAAAGACAATTCTTTATCTTCCTGCATATCTTTATTGTATGCAAGCGGAATTCCTTTCATGGTTGTAAGAATAGACATTAAAGCACCGTATACACGACCTGTTTTTCCGCGAACCAGCTCTGCAATATCCGGATTCTTCTTCTGTGGCATAATACTGCTTCCGGTACTGTATGCGTCATCGATTTCTACGAACTGATATTCATTGGAATTCCAGATAATTACTTCCTCTGAAAAACGGGATAAATGCATCATGATCGTAGAAAGAGCGGATAGGAATTCAATCAAATAATCTCTGTCGGAAACACCATCCATACTGTTTAAAGTAGGACCATAGAAACCAAGAAGCTCTGCGGTATAATCCCGATCCAATGGATAAGTCGTTCCTGCTAAAGCACCTGAACCTAATGGACAATAATTCATCCTCTCATAAATATCATGAAGACGAAGTCTGTCTCTTTTGAACATTTCAAAATAAGCTCCCATATGATGCGCCAGAGTAATTGGCTGTGCCTTCTGTAAGTGTGTAAAACCAGGCATAATGGTCTGGGTGTTCTCTTTCATAATAGAAAGAATTGTCTCTAGGAGTTTTTTCAGTTCTGCATCTATTTCCTGTACCTGATTTCTGGTGTAAAGCCGCATATCCAGCGCTACCTGATCATTTCTGCTGCGACCAGTATGAAGTTTCTTACCAGTATCTCCTAAACGATCAATAAGATTCGCCTCTACAAAACTGTGAATATCTTCGTATTCATCTGTAATCTCTAATTTTCCAGCTTCCACTTCATCTAAAATTTCCTGTAAAGTCTTTAAAATATCTGAGACTTCCTGCTCTGTTAAAATACCTACTTTACCGAGCATCCGTACATGAGCCATGCTTCCATTAATATCTTCTTTATAGAATTTCTGATCAAAGGAAATTGATGCATTAAAGTTATATACAAGCTTGTCTGTTTCCTTTGTAAATCGTCCTCCCCATAACTGTGCCATAATTAATTCCTCGCTTTCTATATTCATTTGTTGGGTAATTCGTAACTAATTTTCTGAAGTTTTCTGGTTCACAATCCCATACCGCTCATTTCTGGAATACACGCACCCACAGTAGTCCTGTCGATACATCTGATACTCTCTGGAAATCTCCGTAGATTTCTTATACCCTTCCTTCTTTTTAAAATCAGAATATAAATAAGAAATCCCATATTCCTGCTCCAGTTTCGCTCCAATTTCATTAAGTTTCTGAGCATTTTTCAAGGGACTGATGGACAAGGTTGTAGTAAAATAGTCAAATGCCTGCTCTTTTGCCAGCTCTGCGGCCTTGCGAAGCCGCATTTCGTAACAACGAAAACAACGTTCGCCCCCTTCGGGCACCTGTTCTAAGCCCTTTGCCATTTCGTAGAAGGCTTTTGTATCATAGACTCCCTCCACAAAAGAAACTGGATACTTCGTTGGAAATTCCCGGATAAATCGTTGCTGCTCCTCTACGCGCATACGGTACTCTTCTTCTGGATAAATGTTGGGATTATAATAAAAAACTGTCACCTCAAAACACTCTGCCAGCACCATAAGACAATAGCTGCTGCAAGGTGCGCAGCAGCTATGTAATAACAGTTTCGGAACCTTATTACTGCCTGAAATTCTCTGTATTGTCTCTTCCATCAGCCTCTGGTAATTTACCTGTTTCATAGAATGGCTTCTTCCTCCGACTCTTCCAATCCGAACATCTGTCTAAAGATTTCTTTTCCAGACTCTGTCCGGAAAATTCTATCATATGCTTTCTGGATGGCGTGCTCACTCGTTTCATCTTCATAGAGATTTACAAGGAAATCTGCCTCTACCAGAATCTGATAATCCAGACCATCAATGTTATGGTAGGTATGATGATGTCCAATGAGATAGCAGATCCGATCAATCATATAATTCTCAAATCCCAGATCGGATAACATATGCTGTGCAAGAATCGGTCCTTCCTTCTCTTGAAGTTCTCCATCACATCTGCCATATTTCTCTTCTGCCGGCTTAATGCCAATATCATGGGTATAAGCTGCTGCTTCCAGAATAAATAAAGAAACCGGATCCATTTCTTCCATTTTACCAATCAACCTGGCAAAACTATGTACCTTAGTAAAATGCTGAATTCTTTTCACATCTCCCTGATAAAATGCAATCATTTCCAGAAACAGATCATCTAACTGATTCTGACTAATACTGTCTTCGTCCATTTATTTCTCCTCTACATATACAATTTGTAATGCAACTGTTGCCGCCACATATACGATTGCACAGAAAATCATCAACGGAACATTGCCCGCAATCACTCCTGCAATAATCTCTGCTACAAGCAGTACCCCATGTACCCACAGTTCTGCCTTATGGAGCATAACTGCAATGGCAGCTTCTAAAATCATGATAATACAAACAGGAACAACGTTTTCTTTTAATACTGCAATGCTTAAGATAATCATCAGCACTGTAACCAGACAAAATCCGATAATTGCAGCCAATTGTTTCTGTTCTTTTAGTTTGTTCAGAATGTCTTTGCTCATCTTCTCTTCCTCACACTAAAAAATTTGTACAAGCAATTATACCAATTTCTGTGAAAAAGGACAATGAAAAATATAAAAATATATAGATTTTTTCAAGAAATTCTCGTATAGTGTCATGTGTAAAACAAAAATTCAGTGACAAGAGAAAAAATCTGGAAGTAAATCCGCTTCCATAAGGAGAACAAAACCATGGAACTTTCAGCCACTAAGCATTGGTGCTCCATCTGGGGCAACGCTATGTCAATTTCAGAAAACCGCCCGGAAATGTATGCAAAAGACATTACCCTCCGGTATGACATAACCAGTCCATTTAAAGGAAATAAAATCAAATTAACTTTTGACAATTACTGTGGAACGGAACCCATTACCATTTCTAAAGTAACCGTACTTTTTGAAAACAAATTTTATCCGGTAACTTTTTCTGGCAAAGAATTCCTCACGATCCCAGCCAGGGAACTGGCAGTGTCTGATGAGCTTTCTTTCGCCGTTACCAAAGATAGTGTCTTTTCCGTCAGCATCTATTTAGAAGATTTTACCCAAATGCGCTCCAGTGTCTATGCCAGCGGACCATTATCCCAGGGACTTTATGCGATTGGAGATCAAACCAGAAATCCAAATATCTCCATTGATATTTCCCGGAAAACAAATATCTTTTATTTTCTAAGCAATGTTTCCTTATATACAGATTTAACAAATCGTGCATTGGTCTGCTATGGTGATTCTATTACAGCTCAAGACTGGCCAGATTATCTGGCACTGCGATGTAAGGAACAGGGATTTTCCCACACTTCCATTATCCGCAGAGCTACCAGTGGTTCCCGCATTCTCCGGGAATACAACTGCATTACTTATGAATCCTACGGATTAAAGGGCACAAACCGCTTTGAACATGAAGTTCCTACGGAAGGAGCTGACACGGTACTTATCCAACAGGGAATCAATGACATTATCCATCCTGTAGGAACAAACATCAATCCTTTCCGTCCTATGAGTGATCTTCCAACTTTAGAAGAGCTGAAGGATGGCATGAAATGGTACATTGAAAAAGCCCGTTCCTACAACTATAAAGTTTATGCAGGAACTCTTCTTCCAATTTATGGTTGGCGTACCTATGCTCCGTTCAGAGAAGAACTTAAAAATGAATTTAATAACTGGCTTCGTAGTACTGACCTGTTGGATGGCTGTATTGATTTTGAGGCTGCCCTTCGAGATCCAAACCAACCAGAGGCCTTCTTAAAAGCCCATGACAGCGGTGATCATCTGCATCCAAGCAGTCTGGGGTACCAAACTATGGCTGATGCCGTTTGGAAAGAACTTTTAAAATAATTTTTCAATTTAAATTGTGAAACCACTTTCGATGTGGTAAACTATAGAACGTATGAATGAATTTACTATAACAGAGGTAGAAACAAATGCGAAATGGATTTGATAATGAAAAATACTTAAAAATGCAATCCGAACATATTAAGGAACGCATTCAGAAATTTGATAACAAATTATATCTGGAATTTGGAGGAAAGCTTTTTGATGACTTCCATGCTTCCCGTGTTCTTCCAGGTTTTGCAGCAGACAGTAAACTGCAGATGCTGATGCAGCTTTCTGATCAGGCAGAGATTGTAATGGTTGTCAGTGCCGATGACATCGAAAAAAATAAAATCCGTGGCGACCTGGGAATCACCTATGATAATGACGTATTAAGACTGATTGATGAATTTCAGTCCAGAGGACTTTATGTAGGCAGCGTTGTTTTAACAAAATACGCAGATCAGCACGGTGCTGTTATTTTCCAGAAACGTCTGGAAAACATTGGTATCAAAGTATACCACCACTATCTGATCCCAGGCTATCCTACCAATATCCCTCTTATTGTAAGCGAAGATGGTTATGGGAAAAATGACTATATTGAAACTACAAGACCACTGGTAGTGGTTACTGCTCCTGGTCCTGGAAGTGGAAAAATGAGTACCTGTCTTTCCCAGCTCTACCATGAGCACCAGCGTGGAGTCCGTGCCGGCTATGCCAAATATGAAACATTCCCAATCTGGAATCTTCCACTGGATCATCCAGTCAATCTGGCATATGAAGCAGCAACTGCTGATTTAAATGATATTAACATGATCGACCCATTTCATCTGAAGGCTTATGGAATTACAACTGTAAATTATAACCGTGATGTAGAAGTCTTCCCTGTTTTAAATGCCATTTTCATGAAAATCTATGGAGAAAGTCCATATGCTTCTCCAACAGACATGGGTGTAAACATGGCTGGAAACTGCATTTTTGATGATGAAGCCTGCCGCGAAGCTTCCCGCCAGGAAATTATCCGCAGATACTACAGCATTTTAATCGGTATCGCTGATGGAACACACTCTCAGGAAGAACTTGGAAAACTGGAGCTTTTGATGAGTCAGGAATCTCTTTCCACCAATGACCGCTCCACTGTTGCTCCTTCTCTTGAACGTGCTGAGCAGACTGGCTGTCCTGCCGCTGCTATTGAGCTTCCAGATGGAAAAATCATTACTGGAAAAACTGGTGACCTGTTAGGCTGCTGTTCTGCTGCCTTACTAAATGCCTTAAAAGATCTTGCTGGCATTCCTCATGAGATTGCAATTCTTTCCCCAGAATCGATTGCACCAATTCAGACCTTAAAGACCCAGTATCTTGGAAGCAAGAATCCAAGACTTCACACCGACGAAGTACTGATCGCACTTTCTGCTACCGCTGCTGACAACGAATCCGCCCAGCTTGCATTAAAGCAACTTCCAAAATTAAAAGGCTGTCAGGTTCATTCCAGCGTTATGCTCTCTTCTGTTGACATGAAGACCTTTAAGCATTTGCAGTGCGATGTGACCTGTGAACCAAAGAGTATTTAATTTAGACAATAAATCAAACTCCCCGCCTGTGGCTCTTTTGCCAAGACGGGGAGACTTATATTATGAATGGAGACATATTTATGAAATTTATATCATGGAATGTGAACGGCCTGCGAGCCTGCGTACAAAAAGGATTCTTAGATTTCTTTCAAGAGATTGATGCTGATTTTTTCTGCTTACAGGAAACAAAACTTCAGGAAGGTCAGATTGAGCTGGATTTACCTGGCTATCATCAATATTGGAATTACGCCAAGAAAAAGGGCTATTCTGGCACCGCTATTTTCACAAAACACGAACCAATTTCGGTAGCCTATGGTATCGATATGGAAGAACATGATCAGGAAGGCCGTGTCATTACCTTAGAGTATAATGACTTTTATCTGATGACCTGCTATACCCCAAACTCCCAGAATGAACTGGCAAGACTGTCCTACCGCATGAACTGGGAGGATGATTTCTTGGCTTACCTGAAAAAGCTTGATGAGAAAAAACCTGTCATTCTCTGCGGTGATCTCAACGTAGCACATCAGGAAATCGACCTGAAAAATCCGAAGAGCAACCACAAAAATGCTGGTTTTACTGATGACGAGCGTGAAAAAATGACCCAGCTTCTCTCTTCTGGATTTACAGATACCTTCCGCTACTTTTATCCAGATACTGAGCAGATTTACTCATGGTGGTCCTACCGTTTCAAAGCCAGAGAAAAAAATGCCGGATGGCGTATCGACTACTTTATCACTTCTGACTCCATGAAGGACAAGCTTGTGGATTCCAAGATTCATACGGATGTTCTTGGATCTGATCACTGTCCAATAGAATTAGTGACTAATCATTAAGTGACAAGATCTTTCCTGATATATAAAAACAAATCCCCGTTATAGTTCAACACTATAGCGGGGATTTTTCATCTATGTTGATTTTCTATAACTTCTGGAGGTCATTTTAAGAAAAATCACTCTATCTTATTTAATCTCACCATGATATTCCTGGAGTGACTTCACTTCCCCTTCAGGATTACTCTTCACATAATGGATACCCTCAGCACAAGCTTTACCTGCTGCAATTGTGGTAACATATGGAATTTTAGCCTTAATTGCTGTCTTTCTTAAGTAGCTGTCGTCAGTAAGACTGCTCTTTCCTGCAGGAGAGTTAATGATCAACTGAATATCTCCATTAATCATCATATCCTTAATATTTGGATTTCCTTCGGAAAGCTTCTTCACTTTTTCAGCCTTAATTCCGGCTTTTACGATTTCATCATAAGTTCTTCCTGTTGCAAGAATCTTAAATCCATCTTCTTCAAAGATTTTTGCTACTTCTACAGCCTCAGGCTTGTCTTTGTCGTTTACAGAAATCAATACAGTTCCTTCTAAAGGAAGTTTGGACTGAATTGCTTCCTGGGCTTTAAAGAATGCTTCACCATAAGATTTAGACATACCAAGCGCCTCACCTGTAGAACGCATTTCAGGTCCAAGGATTGGGTCAACTTCTGGGAACATATTAAATGGGAATGCGGCTTCTTTTACACCATAGTTCGGAATATTCTGTTCCTTCAATGCTGGTACCGGTGAAGGTCTTCCGGTAAGCTCTGCAGTGATAATGTCGGTTGCTAATGGTACCATTCTGATATTACATACTTTTGATACTAAAGGTACGGTACGGGATGCTCTTGGGTTTGCTTCCAGTACATATACTTTACCATTCTCAATAGCATACTGCATATTCATAAGACCTTTAACGTGCATTTCTTCTGCAATCTTACGGGTATATTCTTTAATTGTCTCTAAATTCTCTGCTGAAATATGAGCAGAAGGAATAATACATGCAGAGTCTCCTGAATGTACACCAGCTAACTCAATATGCTCCATAACTGCTGGAACAAATGCATTGGTTCCATCACTGATGGCATCCGCTTCACACTCGGTAGCGTGATTTAAGAAACGGTCAATCAGGATTGGACGATCAGGTGTTACCCCAACTGCCGCAGCCATATACTGTCTCAAGGTCTCTTCATCATATACGACTTCCATTCCACGTCCACCAAGAACGTAAGAAGGACGAACCATGACTGGATATCCGATTCTATTTGCGATTTCAACAGCTTCGTCTACATCTACAGCCATTCCTGACTCAGGCATTGGGATTTCTAATTTTTCCATCATTTCACGGAATAAATCTCTGTCCTCTGCAAGGTCAATGACTGCTGGAGAAGTTCCAAGAATCTTAACACCATTTTTCTCAAGTTCAGAAGCCAGATTCAGAGGTGTCTGTCCACCGAACTGTGCAATTACACCAACTGGCTGCTCTTTCTTGTAAATGCTTAATACATCTTCAAGAGTTAATGGCTCGAAATATAACTTATCTGAGGTATCGTAATCAGTTGATACGGTCTCAGGATTACAGTTTACAATAATTGTCTCAAAACCAAGCTTCTTAAGTGCCATTGCCGCATGTACACAGCAATAATCGAACTCAATACCCTGTCCAATACGGTTAGGTCCACCACCCAAAATCATGATCTTAGGCTTGTCTGCCTTGATTGGATTCTTATCCTCTGCATTATATGTGGAATAGTAATATGCGCTGTCTTCTGTTCCACTTACGTGAACACCTTCCCAGGCCTCTTCTACTCCCAGCTCAATTCTGCGGTTGCGGATATCTTCTTCTGGGATCTCCAGAAGTTTGCTTAAATATTTATCTGCAAAACCGTTCTTCTTAGCCGCAATCAGCTGTTCATCAGAAGGCATACTTCCTTTTCCTGCCAGTAATGCTTCCTCTTCTTCAACTAACTCTTTCATCTGCTCAATGAAATAAGCTTTTACCTTGGTAATTTCATGAATTTCTTCTACCGTGGCACCCTTACGAAGCGCTTCATACATAAGGAAATGACGCTCACTGGAAGGAGTTGCAAGACGAGTCAGTAATTCTTTCTTTGTAAGTTCATTAAAATCTTTTGCAAATCCCAGTCCGTATCTTCCGATTTCAAGGCTTCGGATTGCTTTCTGGAAAGCTTCTTTATATGTCTTACCGATACTCATTACTTCACCAACGGCACGCATCTGAGTTCCGAGTTTGTCTTCTACGCCCTTGAATTTCTCAAATGCCCAACGAGCAAATTTCAGTACGATGTAATCTCCGTCTGGAACATATTTATCAAGAGTTCCATATTTTCCACAAGGGATATCCTTCAATGTAAGTCCTGCTGCAAGCATCGCTGATACTAAAGCAATAGGGAAACCGGTTGCCTTAGAAGCCAAAGCGGAAGATCTGGATGTTCTTGGATTGATCTCAATTACAATAATTCTATCTGAAACAGGATCATGAGCAAACTGCACGTTAGTTCCACCGATAACCTGTACTGACTCAACAATCTTGTATGCCTGTTCCTGTAATCTCTTCTGACATTCTTCTGAAATGGTGAGCATTGGCGCTGCACAGAAGGAATCTCCTGTATGAACACCTAATGGGTCAATATTTTCAATGAAACATACGGTTATAATATTGCCTTCTGCATCTCTTACTACTTCAAGCTCTAATTCTTCCCATCCAAGAATAGATTCCTCTACCAGCACCTGGCCTACAAGACTTGCTTGAAGACCTCTTGCACATACCGTCTTTAATTCTTCTTTGTTATAAACCAGTCCACCACCGGCACCACCCATGGTGTATGCTGGACGAAGTACAACTGGATAACCTAATTTATCAGCAATGGCAAGTGCTTCATCCACAGTATAAGCAACTTCACTTCTTGCCATTTCGATTCCGAGATCTTCCATTGTCTTCTTGAACTCAATACGATCCTCGCCTCTTTCAATGGCATCTACCTGTACACCGATGACCTGAACGTTGTATTTATCCAAAACGCCTGCTTTATTTAATTCCGCACAAAGGTTAAGTCCTGACTGTCCTCCAAGGTTAGGAAGCAATGCATCTGGACGTTCCTTTTCAATAATCTGCTCAAGGCGCTCTACATTTAACGGCTCAATATATGTGACATCTGCTGTTTCTGGGTCAGTCATAATTGTAGCCGGATTAGAATTTACTAATACGATTTCATAGCCCAGTTTACGTAATGCTTTACAAGCCTGGGTTCCGGAATAGTCAAATTCGCACGCCTGACCAATAATAATTGGTCCTGATCCGATAATCAGTACCTTATTGATATCTGTTCTCTTTGGCATAATATAATCCTCCATAGTTCTACACATTCTATCTAATTATATATTTATCTGAATGTTGTGGCAAGTGTTTTTACAACTCTTTTTTCTTAACACATTCGGCAAAATAGTCAATACAAGCCAAATTACCACCAGACAACCGATTACTAAAATTCCGGCAGTACTCTGTGTAAAATCTCTCATTCATCTAAAGACGACAAATCGGCAATATCAAAATTCACATTGATTAATTTTCGATCATACATCTTATAGAAGTTTTTCAAAATACGATTCGTTATAACTGTGATATCATCCTTCTGGGCATTCATAAGGATGACTATAATACATTTCCAATAATATTGATTAAAATCTGTTTTACGCGAATTGGATCTCCATATAGGACGCTTGGAACGTTTTTTTCTATCTCAATTTCAAAACGAACATCACTTCCTTTTAATTTCGCATGGGACAGATTTCTGACATCAGAAATTACTGTTCCTAATTCATACTCACAATCAATAATTTCATACTTACCTGCTTCAATTTTAGAAAGATCCAATATATCATTTATGATTCCAAGAAGCCCTTTTCCAGCATCCTGGATAAGCAAAATCTTCGCTGCGGTGTCATAATCCAATTCTTCCCGAAGTAAAATATTAATTTTCGTTTTTCTGGACATGGCATATGCAAATACAACTGCAAGCGGTTGCAAAATTGCAGTAGCTGGAAATGCCGGTCGCCGGGATTCCATAATAAAGGTATCCATCATAAGACCTGAGCCAATAATGAATAAGA
>JBGVLD010000028.1:0-7459 GCA_045124075.1 Agathobacter sp. | reverse complement strand
ATTTTCTTCTGCTCATGCACATAAATCTCTGCATCTGCATATTTCTCAGGAAGAAAATCCTTAATTCTGCTTTTCACTTCTTCGATAAATTTTTCAAAATCCATATTACTCACTAACTCCTTCTGTTATTTCCACCAGTCTGCCATGCACTACATATCTCGCATCGTAAAATTCATAATCACACGTCGAAAAAGTTACGATATGATCCTCCGGCGTAATCGTTACATCTGCAAAAAAGTCAGCGTTATGGAACATCTCTTTCATCCACTCAATCGTCTGTTCTCTGGAACCTGCCATCAGAAGATAACTGTCCGAATCATGTGTTGTTACATAACCAGAAAAAATTTCTATCTTGTAATCTTTTTCCTCAGTCAGAAAATAAGCTACTGGATGTGCATCATAAAACTCCTGATTCTTATATTTCACTAGAGTTGCAAACATCTTTCCGCTATCCATGTGATGACCGTAAATCAGAGTATTATCATCTGAAAAATCCATTTTGTTGTGATAATCCACAAACAGACTGCCATTGGCATTGTAACTTCCATCTACCAAGTGTTTCAGATAATAACTGTTATCTTCTCCCTGTACTACTGGATAATTGATAACGGTATCCGGCAGATACAGCCAACCTACTACATCCTCATTGATTTCTTTCAAAGAAACAAAATCAATTTCCGGCACAAGAGATTCCTCTGCCTGCACCCCCTCATCTGTTTCTTCCACCTGCTCTCCTGTTTCAGAAGTCGGCTCTGAGCTTTCGCCCAGAACCTCTTCTTCTGAAATGACCACATCTGCCAGGATGTCTCCATAGACCGCATCCCCTTCGGCATATTCTTTTTCCGTGTAATAAATCTTTCCACAAAAATAAGCTGCAATGCTAAAACACAATAGTGCCAAGATCATTGCAGCCCATCTCACATATGGTCTCTTCATTTTATTTTTCCTTATCTTTTTTCTTGCGTTTCACAGAAAATACAGTTAATCCTACACCTGTTATCGCAGCGAGTACCGCAAGAACCATCCATAATGCCACATCTGCATCATCTCCAGTCTTTGGACCTTCTGTAGATGTTGGTGTCTTAGGAGATTCTGTCGGTGTGTCTTTTTTCGGCTCATCCGGTTCCTCTGGAGTTTCCTTCGGAATCGCTTTGTTTGTCATAATCACAGATAAAACCTGTCCATCTTCGGTAATGGTGAACTCATACTTTTCATCATTTACTTCATAACCTTCTGGTGCATCAAATTCCTGATAATAGTAAGTACCGAACTCTAAGTCAAATTCTACATTTCCGTTCTTATCAGTACGACCTTCACGAATAACCTCACCATTTACATCGTAGATTCTGAATCCTGCATCTGGAAGAAGTTCTTCTGTATCTGCGTCCACTTTAGAGATTACAATCTTACCTTTAATCTTCGTATTTGCCATATCAATGGAAATCTTCTGACCATGTTCCGTTACTTCAAATGAATATGGTGCTTCATCCAAAACATATCCCTTTGGTGCTTCAAATTCAGCAACCGTATATTTCCCATAACGAAGTTCAAAAGATACGGTCCCCTCTTCTCCTGTGTAACCTTCTGCTACAGCATTTCCTTCTGTATCACAGATACGGAAACCTGCACCTACCAGTTTTTCGCCAGACTCATCATCTGTCTTAAAAATAGTTACTTTACCTTTTACTGGCTGATCCATGAAACCAACACCTGCTTCATTTTCCACCATCACAACTTCTTTGTCATTCACAATGGATACTGTGTATACATTTTCATCTAACAAGAATCCTTCTGGAGCAGCCTTTTCTTTTACAAAGTAATTTCCATAGAGAAGTCCTGTCATTTCATAGATACCCTCATTGATTTCTGTAAGAGTTCCAAGGCATCCATCATTTTCCGCATCAAATGCACCGTCTTTGTCGGTATCAGCAAATACTTCAAATACCGCACCTGTCAATTGATTGTCTGGATATTCTGCATCCACTTTGGTAAGCTGAACACTTCCTACAATAAGATAGTTGATTGCTTTGATGCCGATTACCTGTGTATCATAAGTTACGGACACAAAATGTCTTGCATCAGACTTCACATATCCTTTAGGTGCTTCCAGTTCCACAACTACATAATCGCCAAATGGAACATTTTCAAATATAAACGCACCATTTTCATCGGATACCACAGTTAGATAAGCATTTTCTTTTGTATATTCCTGTTCCCATTCATTGAACAGACCAAATGTTGCACCTGCAAGACCTTTCTCTTCTCCATCTACTTTTAACCCTTTGATAGTTCCTCGGATCAGCTCATTTTCAATGGCTTTGCCTTCATTAAGTGTCGCTGTAACTGTTCCTACTTCCTGACCTGCATAAACAAACTCAAAAGAGTAGATTCTGCCATTTAACATATAATGAGGATCTGCAGATACCTCTGTTACATAGTATCTGCCAAATGGAACATCTGATTGGAATCTAACATTCCCTTCTGCATCACAAAAAGCAATCTCGATCAGACCATCTGCCGGAATCTTACTGCCATCTGCAGCAATGATTTCTTCCATTGCATAAAGACCAAAAGATACTGCTTTGATTTCTCCATTCATACCAATACCAAACGCTTCGTCCTGTTCCATTGCTTTTAATGCACTGATCTCAATCTTCTGTCTGTCATTACAAAATGCAGTCGCTGCATCCGTAACGCTTACTTCTTGCCCTGCATAGACAAGTTCAACATTGGACGGAGTAGCATTTAACACAAATCCGATTGGTGCTTTGACTTCTACTACGTCGTATTTTCCAAGATACAATTCTTTAGATGTGGCTGTTCCATCTTCGCCTGTTGTGATTTCATCGACAACCGTTCCCTTTTCATAACGGAGCGTTCCATCTCCGGTTACAATATCTTCTGCAGCAATCACCTGATAAGTTGCACCTGCAAGTCCCTTTTCAGAGAAAACAGGCTGATAAACACAGTTGATCAATTCCATCTCTCCCTGTTTGTTCATGGCTTCATCACCAGATACTGTTACGGAAGAAAATACTTCACCAGTCTTGCTGACTGTGATCTTACCTTTCTGTGCCATATCATAAGCAGTTACCGTAATCACATTGATACCATCCACTTCTTCATTTTCAGCCATTGTTACTGTAAATGGAATCGGTGTATTGTCTAGAACATAACCATATGGAGCCTGCACTTCTACTAAAGTATAATCTCCTGCCGGTAAAACCTGTGGTGTGATTAAATATCCATCTGCACTTACATAGTAAGTATCGATAGTTGTAAGTGTCGGATAGGTATAACTCATGGATACCTTTTCTCCAGACGCATTATAAATCTCAAATCCTGCACCTGTAAGTGGGATGATTGCCCCAGTTTCTTTATCTGCTTTTACCACCTTGATATAGGCAGAGTACGGAGCATTATTGATAAGATACTTATAAACCTGTCTTTCCTGACTTACGAATACCGTAAAGTCTTTCATAAACTCTGTTTCCGCAGCACCTTTTGTCTGATGAACTGTATAGAGTCCATAAGGAAGTTCTTTTGAAATGGCATACCCATTTTCATCACAAACAAGCACATCTCGCTCTGTATCTTTTGCATCCGCATAAGAGCCGGAAGCCGTCAGATATACTTCAAATTCAGCACCAACTTCTGGTGTCTCAATCTGTGTAGAACCATCATCGGTATGTTTGATAATGGAAATCTGTCCTTTGATGACCTGTTCTGGAGATTCTACAACTGGAGCAGAGTTAAATTCTACGGTATAATTCTCTGCTTCTGCACCTACCGGATATACCGTTTCATCTAACAAATAACCTTCAGATGGTGTAATTTCTCTGATTGTCCAATCATCTCCACATACATGATAGCCTGTTGTAAAACTTCCGTTTTCATCGGTTGTCATGCTCTCTACTAATTCTCCATCTTTATAAAGACCATAGACAGCACCTGCTAGAGTTGCATCTCCCTGAGATACTGTCATTTCTGCATCGTATTTATTTACTGTTACATTAAATTTCTTCAAGATATTCTTCACAGAAGTATTGGTTACTTCGTTCCAAAATACTTTTACATTCTGATCATCAGGGATTACATATCTGACTGCTGTATCCACTTCTTCAAGAGTATATCCTTTTTCACCCGCAATCAGGATGTTCTTAAAAGTAGCTACACCATTTTCGTCTGTTCTTACAATCTCATCCACCTCAGTGCCAGAAGCACTTGTTCCATACAAACGGAATTTCATATCTGCATTGAATCCATCTTCGGATGTTTTGGAAACAGTTAGGTCACCACGTTTCAAGATATTGGAGAATTTCACCGTAGAAGTTTCTCCAGCTTTAATCGTTACTTTCTGCTCTTTCTGTGGCTCATAATAATCTGCCACTTTTTCTGTCACAGTATAAGTACCAGGATAAAGACCAGGTACTGTGATTTTTCCTTCTTTTCCAGTTGTAACTGTCTGGCTGATTCCATTGCCGGAAATAATCATCTGAATACCTTCCACTACACCATCTTCACTTGTTTTCACAAGCTCCATAGTGCCTGCCGGAGTATATACCTTAAAGGTTGCTACCACATCATCTGGTCTTTCCACACCGATTACCGTATCCTGTCTAGTAGAACTTCCGTATGCTACCAGCTTTGCACTGGCTGAAATCTTGGATGATTTTGTAAGTGTTACTTTTACATCTTTATCAATCACCACATTGGAAACCAATTTTACGCTGTTTCCATCTTTTACAATTTTGATATTCTCATTCGAACAAGTAACCTTATAATCAGAAAGCACTTTGTTGGAATCTTTTAATGTTAATGTGTACTGTCCATCCGAGAAATTCATATCATATGTTTTTCCGTTAGCAAAATTTGGTGTAACGTCATGCTTCTGCATACCCGAAATAATCTGCTTATATACCGTTGCAACTTCTGCATTCGCCCCACCTTTACAAAGAGCATTATAAACACTGTCATTTGTTCTTTCATAAGTCTTTGCGTTTCTCCATCCGTTCACAAATTCCCACACCACCATCTGTGTTGCGATATACTGAGAATCACCCGAACCAGACAGATTAGAACTATTTCCCGGCTTTCCATAAGCAAGTGCCAGTTTCACTGCTTCTCTCTGTGTACTGCTGAGTTCATTCCATGCTTCAGATGCATTTGCGGTCAATTGGTCTCCTGTATTAAGTGGAACACCTGGCTGAATACAAAATGCTTCTTCTCCATCTCCATAAATAATAACTCTTCTCTGTGTTCCTCCTGCACTTCCGTCCGTCAGACCGTTTGGTGAAGTAAAAGAATCCTGATAACAGATCAATGTTCCATCAGACTGATATGCCGGTCCAAAACTCATAGAAATCGTATTATCTGCTGCAAAGGCAGTTGTTGGCACAATGCCTGCCATCATAACCAAACTCAAAAGTCCAGCCAGAACACGCTTAAATTTACCTTTCATAAAATTCTTCATATTCTTATACCTGCTTTCTACTATTTTTGATTGATTAAAAAAGAGAAGTGCCAACCTAAACTAAGGTGGTACTCCTCTAAGTAAAATAAAGTATTTAATTACATTTCCTCCTCTTCTTCTGTAAATCCCTCATCTTCCCTGTCCTCAAAAGAATCCTCGTCCATGAAATCATATTCCATGTCATCATCGTAATCTGCATCAGGGTCAGGTTTTGCAGTTTCTTCCGCTTTCTTCTTTTCTTTCAGCTTCATAAAGGCAAATACACCTGCACCACCAATCAGAATAACAAGAGTTCCAATCGCAGGAAGCATATTGGTTTCTTTCTTTTCTTCCACAGGCTCTTTCTCTACTTCAGGAGTTGTCACTTCTGGTTCAGTCTCTGTCTGCTGCTCCTTTTCGGCAAGTTCTGCCTGAAGTTTCTGTGCTTCCTCGTCCTCCATCAGAGAAAATAGATCCGCTTCATCAACCTGATTTAAGAAATGAACGGTGTTATTACCCTCATCATCACGGTCAATAATCAAATAGAAGTAATTGCCACTCTTGGTTACGAGCGTTACAAACTGCTTGCCAGTTCCAGAAGATTCTCCTACATCATCCACCAACGTAAGGTTTCCGTCTGGAGTAAGGGCATTGCCTGTTTCTTCCGTGCTTTCCGTATCTGTCTCAGTTTCCTCTTTCGTTTCAACCTGTGTTTCGGTAATGGTTTCTGTTTCTGCTACCGCACTTTCATCCACATAAGCAAATGCTGTGGTAGAAAACATTCCCACACACAACATCATCGTCAACAGGCACATCCATATTCTGTTTTTAATTTTCATAACCGTAATCCTCCTCATTCTGGTTTTCGCTCATATCGGGAAAATTACCCGGTGCTTGTGTTGCTGCCATCTGAATAATTTTCGCTAACTGTTCAGGAGTCAGATTTGCTGCATGAACCATTTCATGAATCATGGTATTTTCTGCTTCTCGGTATTTCTGCTCCAAATCTTTTACTTTCGCATCCCATTCATCTCGTTTAGCACGAGCTTTTTCAAGGTCTGCTCCAATTTTATCTAATTTACCTGCCATTCAATTCCTCCTTACGGTAATCTTCCATAACAATAAAAATGCTGTTGCCAGTAACTTGTCTCCACAGAAGCATAGGAAATTGGATTTCCACAATGAATCATCATTCCATTTCCTACATAGATACCAACGTGTGAAGCACCAGACGTATCATATGTTCCCTGAAAGAAAATCAAATCGCCCGGTTTCGCCTGACTTGGTGGAATAATATCACAAATATTCATTAGTCCACTGGCTGTCAGTCGTCCTACGCTCCAACCATTTCCACAATGATTGATAACATAGGAAACAAAGCCGGAACAGTCAAAACTTGTAGATGGGGATGAACCGCCCCATACATACGGATACCCCAGATATTTTTCTGCTTCACGAATCATTTTCGCAAATCGTTCATCCGTCAGAGCTTCACCCGGAATATCATAATCTGTGTACGGCCCTGTCGGATTAGCATAAATATCATCTGCAAATAGATGTGACCTGTTACCCTGTGTCTGAAGCAGGACGATATATCGCTCCCATTGTTCATCATTCAGGCCAGAATTGGCAATCACTGTACCAAGTCCATTATTTTTCAGGGTAACGTGAAGAATATAATAATCGTATTCGACCTCCACTTCGTATTCATACTCTTCTTCTGTGAGTTCTCCCGTTTCTGGGTCTGTTACTGTCCTTGTCCCTGTTCTTGTCTCTGTTCGGGTTCTGGTTTCTATCTCTTCCCTCAACGTGAGCTGATACTGCTGATCAAACAGCTCCTGCAAAGTGCCTTGTACCTCTTCTCTCTGATGTTGTATCATAAAAGTTGACACCCTATTCTCAAGGATTTTGATATATAATCATAATTAATACGAGAACAGGAGAAAAAAACTATGGCACAGAATCAAAAATCTTATGATAACGAATTTAAAGCACAGGCTGTTAAGC
>JBGVLD010000027.1:0-28011 GCA_045124075.1 Agathobacter sp. | reverse complement strand
ACGATGTTAACACCGTGCTGACCAAGAGCAGGACCAACTGGAGGAGCAGGTGTTGCCTTACCAGCAGGAATCTGCAGTTTAATATATCCTTCTACTTTCTTTGCCATTTGGAATTGCCTCCTTAATTTGATTTCTTAACATCTGCGAAACTTACTTCGACCGGTGTTTCGCGACCGAACAGTTCTACATTGATGGTAACTGTCTGTTTGCTATGGTTCATAGATGTAATGACACCGCTGGTATCCTTCCATACACCACCGATTACAACGATCAGATCGCCTTCTTCGAAATCAACCACAACATTTTCTGTCTTAATGCCCAAATTCCTCATTTCGGCTTCCGTGAGTGGTACAGGCTTACTTCCTGGTCCAACGAACCCGGTAACACCTCTGGTATTTCTTACAACGTACCATGTATCATCATCCATAATCATATGAATCAGTACATAGCCCGGAAACATTTTCTTAGGAACCTGTTTCTTAACTCCGTTCTTCACTTCCGTTACATTTTCCATTGGAACGCGAACTTCTAAAATCCGTTCCCCAAGATTTCTGTTCTCAACTGACTTGTCAATATTTGTCTTGACTTTGTTCTCATAACCTGAATAGGTATGAACTACATACCAGTTTGCCTCTGCCATAAATCACTTTGCCTCCGTTAAAATTTAAGACCAATAAGGAAATTGACACCGTACTGGATAGCCCAGTCCAGTAATGCGATAATAAGACCAGTAACTACTGAAACAGCCACTACCGCAATAGTCTGTCTGACAACTGATTTCTTGTCTGGCCAGACGATTTTACGAAATTCTGCCTTCAAACCAGTAAACCAGCTTGTCTTTGGAGCTTTTTCAACGTTTTCTGAATGTCCCATCATTTCACTCCTTCACTCTGTGCGGACTATTTTGTTTCCTTGTGTACTGTATGAGTCTTGCAGAATCTACAGTATTTCTTGGTTTCCATTCTGTCCGGATGAGTCTTCTTGTCCTTTGTCGTGTTGTAATTACGACGCTTGCATTCTGTGCATGCTAATGTAATTCTTGTGCGCACAACTTCCACCTCCGTTTAAATTCTTTGTGTTGCTTTTTTACTCTTAAAAAAGAGCATAAAAAAAAGACCTACTTCCAAGCCATGTAACTATAGCACAATCCCCGTTATACGTCAATATCTTTTTAAATTTTAGAAAAATTTTATTTTTTCCCGCATATTCACTTGTCAATTTTTTCCCGCATATACACTTGTCAACTGTTTTTTTTCAAGATATAATATATATTGTATAAATGGATTTTTTATTCGCCCCGTGCGTTTCTCGCATATTTCAAGGATGAAAGGAGGGGATCTAATGGCTAAAATCGATAACGCATACAATTACTATATCTCTATGTATGCGAATAAAGAAGTTTCCCGTTATGATTGTCACAAGAAAAGTGATCTGCGTAAAATTTATCACAACATAGTTAAGACAAATAAAGAATCTCCTCTATATAAGATTCCAAATCTTGAGGATGCTAAAAAATTTGCCATCGACGTGAAAGAACATGCAAAGTCAATTCAGAATGTGGTTGCATCTCTATCCGATCGCTATGGCAGTTTTGAAGACTCTTTCCGCAAGAAGGTTGCTGTTTCTTCCGATGAAGAACAGGTTTGTGTAAAATATATTGGTGACGGAACAGAAGAAAATGCTTCTGAAGAATTTAAAGTGGAAGTTGATAAACTTGCTTCTCCTCAGATTAATACTGGCAATTTTCTGAAAGATGACGAAATGGACTTCACTCCAGGAAGTTATTCATTCGATTTGAATACAAATTCATCTTCATTTGAACTTCAGTATAACGTTAATACTGGGGAAAACAACCGTGACATTATTAATAAACTTCACAAACTTATTTCCACTTCCAGCCTAGGTATCAGTTCCGAGATCATTGAAGATGGAGATGGCGCCAGCGCTTTGCAGTTGACTTCTAAACAAACTGGTCTGAGTGAAGAAGAAGATTACTTGTTTTCTATCAAACCTGCAACTTCCAGTAGTTCTATTGCAGCAATGAATACACTGGGAATTCATCAAATTTCTGCTGCTGCTGAGAATTCCTCATTCCGTTTGAACGGAGTTCCTCACAGTGCACTGTCTAATTCATTTACAATTAATGGTGCTTTTGAGCTTTCCCTGGAAGGCATTAGCAAAGAAGGTTCTTTTGCTTCTGTTAGTTTCAAAGCAGATAATGAAGCAATTGCTGATAATATTCAGACTCTGGTAGATTCTTTTAACGGAATCTTAAACACTGCTGAGGATTATATGGATAATCATGTTGGAAAAAGAAATAAACTGATTGCCGATATTGGCACTTGTTCCAAATCCCATAAATCAGAACTGGAATCCATAGGATTGATGGTTGCAAGTAATGGTAAAATTTCGATTGACCGGGAGCGTCTTACCGCCGCGGTAGATTCAACTAAAGCAGATGCAACTTTTGAGATCTTAAAAGAGTTCAAAAATTCCGTAGGAAAAAAAGCCGAAAATGCTTCCATCGATCCTATGAATTATGTGAATAAGATTATTGTGACTTATAAGAATCCTGGGCATAATTTCCCAGCTCCTTATATTAGTTCCATTTATTCTGGCATGATGCTGGATAATTATGTATAATAATCAGCTTCATATCCGATATATTTCAAAGTAATAAAATGCGGGACAGCTTCTGCTGTCCCGTTAATATTTACACCCCCAATAGTATCAACTCTATTTTTCTGCAATTTCTTTTACATATCCTAAAGCTTTATTCACCGGTGGAAGGGCAATTAAGATTAAAGTAATCAGCGCTTCCAATCCAATGTATGCTCCATTGTATGCCAGAGAATAAACGACTGCACTGTTGAAAAACTCTGGTGTATAAGTAGCAAAGAATATCCATCCGGACAGGAAGGCAAAGAAATATCTTCCCAACACACCAATCAGATACCCCTTAATGAGTCCGTTCTTAGATTTGGAAAAGATTCCGGATAATCCTAATGCTCCAAATGCAAATACATAATCAATCAGCATCTGCGGAAAACTGATAATATATGGATCAATAATCAACTGCAATATCCCATATGCAATGGCAGTAGTAAGCCCAGCCCCCAGACCATACCAATAACCAATCAACACAATAAAGAGCATACTGAATAAAGTTACAGATCCTCCCATGGGCATATTTACAATTTTCAACATGGAAGTTACCATAGCCAAAGCAATTGCCATAGCTGAAAATGCCAGCTGTTTTGCAGTGATTTTTTTCCCTTTTCCAAAAATTATACAGCCGGCCAGAAGAATTGCTATCATGCAGACAACTAATGCCGTATAGCCTGCCGTAGTAAGCTGATAACTGGTTCCCCATTCATCTGTAATTTCTGTTGTAAAAATTGATAGTAACATAAAAAAGTCCTCCTTTGCACTTCTGCCAGGAGGACTCTATTCATCCATATCATGCTTCCTTACGCCAGTATTACCTGGTTCAAGTAGTGAGGGTCAATCATACGATTATCTCAGCCATAGGGCACCCCTAGCAAACATATTCTCTTCGTTGCTAATGAGAATAGTACTTTTCATTAAATTTGTCAAGCACTTTCTTTGATAAAGAATTTTCCCATTTAAGAAACTAAAACTATGTAAATTAGTCTAAAATCATATTCATGCAGCCGTAAATTCCTGCGTCGTTTCCAAGGGATGCCAGCTCAAATCTGGTATCACGACATGCATGGAAAGAAGTTTCGATAAAGTGCTTCTGAATAGTATCAATCAGAATCTGTCCTGCCTTGGAGACGCCGCCGCCAATTACGATAACTTCTGGATTCACAACACAAGCCATATTAGAAAGAGCGCCACCTAAAATCTGTCCTAATTCATCCACCAAATCTAAAGCCACTTCATCTCCTGCTTTCGCTTCATCAAAAATGTCTTTCGCAGTTAATTCACCAAACTTGGTAAGAGAAGTATTCTCAGCTGTCTTAGCCAGCTGTCTCTTTGCCATACGCACAATACCAGTCGCAGATGCATACTGCTCCAGACATCCATACTGTCCGCAGTTGCAGGCCTCGATCTCATCTGGGTTAACTGTAATATGTCCAATTTCACCACCGGCTCCATTAGAACCAGCTACAATCTTACCTCCTACGATGATTCCACCGCCGACACCGGTTCCTAAGGTTACCATGATGACATCTTCGCTTCCTTTCGCACCGCCTTGCCACATTTCACCTAAAGCAGCTACGTTTGCATCATTGCCAACCTTTACATTTAATCCTGTTAATGCAGATAATTCTTCTCCAACATTAATTTTTCCCCAGCCGAGGTTTACACAACCATTGACTACACCATCACTGGTAACAGGTCCCGGAACACCAATTCCAACACCCTGAACTTCACTCTTGCTGATTGCTTCCTGAGCAAGCTTGTTATCAATAGACTGGGCCACATCTGACAAAATGTTCTTGCCACCATTTTCTGTATCTGTCTTAATTTCCCATTTATCCAGGAGTTTTCCAGATGTTTCAAAAAAACCCATCTTAATTGTTGTTCCCCCGATATCTACTCCAAAGCCATACTTTTTCATGTTCTCTTTCCTCCCAAAAAAATTTCTGCATAAATTATACCATATTTCTATAAAATTTCCCATATATTTTATGGAAATTTCCCACTTAATTCTATTCTCCTTCCAGAGGCACCTCTCCGGGTTGATTTTGCTCACCTCCTGTCTGGTCCTGTTCTCCGGTTGGATCCTGCTCTTCTCCTACTTGATTCTGCTCCCCGGTCCCGTTCTGCTCTTCTCCTGTCGGACTCTGCTCTCCGGTTGGATCCTGTTCTTCTCCCACTTGATTGTGCTCTCCTGTTGGATTCTGCAGTCCCTGCTGATTGGCTTCCTGCCGCTCAAGCTGCTGCTGTTCCTGCTGCTGCTGTTGCTCTTGTTGGAACTCTTCCGACAATTGGGCATAAGGCAGGAAATCTACGGCTGGTAAATCAGCATGAATCTGTTCCATATAATTTTTCCAGATACGCCCAGGGTAAGTGTTACCGCTTAAATCCTCAATCTCTTTCGGCATATCAAATCCCACCCATACACTTGTTGTATAATATCTGGTATATCCTACAAACCAACCATCTTTATGAGAGTTTGTAGTCCCCGTTTTTCCAGCACAAGGCAACGTACTTAACTTCATATTCCGGGCAGTTCCATTTTCCATCGTGGATTCTAAGACGTCCGTCATCATTCGAGCGGCAGTTGCACTATATACCTGAGTTTCAATTGGACGGGAAACGTATACAAGATTTTCATCGGAATCAATAATGGCCTCAATACAGGTGGGCTCCCGATAAACACCATCATTTTCCAAGGTTGCATAACCAGAAGCCATTTCCAACGCCGACATTCCCGTAGTAAATCCCCCTAAAGCCGTTGCCAAAACCTTATCTGATTCCTGTATGTCAGAAAAATTCATTTTCTTCAAATAAGATAATCCCACTTCTGGAGATAGCAGATCATATAACTGCCATGCAATGGTATTTAAGGAGTGCTCCACTGCATAACGCAGTGTTACATCACCATAATATCGTCCTGTAGCATTTTCCGGTCCGTCTTTTAACTCATGATCATTAATGACCGTATCCGGAGAATATCCTTTCTCAAAAATCGGAGTATATACAAGCAATGGTTTAATGGAACTTCCTGGTTGCCTGTGGCTCTGATATGCCCTATTTAAAGTATATGTAGAAAAATTTTGATCACGTCCTCCTACTATGGCGACCACATAACCTGTTTCATTGTCAATACAGACCGCAGATCCCTGCATTTTATACACTCCGTCATCTCCCACTTCTGTAAAGCTTGCCAGTTCCGCATCTAATGTCTGTTGTAAAAGTTCCTGTTTTTCCAGATCAAAAGAGGTATAAATCTTATAGCCTCCTGTATATAGCTTTTTACGGCATTCCTCATACAACTGGGAATACGCCTGATTATAAAGTTCTTCCTCTTCTTCCGACTCAAAATAATACTGAAACTGAAAGCCTTCATTTTCCATTAAAGCCTTTGTAGCACAGTAATAGGTATAGGTATCCACGTAGTTATTCATCGCGGTTCCCTCTTTCTGAGCAGGATTTAAAACGATCTCCTCTGCCAGAGCTGCTTCATATTCCGACAGCGTAATCACTCCGTCTTCATACATATTTTTAAGAATCAGATTCCTCCTCTCAAGCGTATGTTCTGGATATATTAGAGGATCGTAATATAGGGGACTATTAGGAATTGCAGATAAAAACGCAATTTCCGATATGCTGAGTTCATCCAGTTCACAATTAAAATAGCCCCTGCATGCAGCCTGAATTCCATAATAGCCATTGAAAAAATAAATATTATTCAGATAAAATTCCAGGATCTTTGTCTTACTGTAACGTTTCTCCAACTCCATTGCTACAAACATCTGCTGTACTTTATACTGCCAGGTGGTACTGTGTTCCAGATAGGTCAATTTTGCCAGCTGCATGGTAATGGTACTGCCACCCTGTGTAATTTTTTTCTTTTCGATAATATCTACTGCTGCACGAATAATTGCCTTATAATCCACTCCATCGTGGGAATAAAATTTCTTATCTTCAATACTGATAATGGTATCTATGTACAGCGCCGGAATATCCTCATATTTTACATAATCCGCTTCCACCTCGCTCCGCAATTCCTGAATCATATTTCCACTGGAATCATACACCGTACTTGTCTTTGCAGGAACAAAGTCATCCTCCATAGACCCAGCCACCATAATCTGAGCCTCTTTTTTCAATTCTTCTACTTCTGCAGCATAACCACTGCCAAAATAGTATCCAATTGCTCCCAGCACAAGAAGGATCAAAACTACCTGTATTTTCACAAAGAACCAAAATACTCTATGCTTTTTTTGTTTCTTTTTCTTCTTTTGCTTTGCCATACTTTCTCCTTTGAATCTGTTAGGCTCTATTGTATACTTTTTGCCGGGTTTATGCAACAAACCGACAGTTCTTTTCTGTCGGTTTGCATATTACACGAAACGTTCTACTCCATCTGCCTTCCCAGGAACTGCGCCGCTGTCTGGGCAATCTGTTTCATGACATCCGACTGCCAGCTTTCATCTTTTCCACAAATTACTACGGAACCAATGGTATCTCCACTGCTGATAATTGTTGTCATTGCCTCTGCAAAAAATTCTTTTTCATCATCTGCCGTTATCTTAATCAGATTATTTTCTTTTTTGCTTGCTAACAACGTCTTTCTGGCATCAATCAATTCCGTCAGATTAGTATCTAACGGCTTTCCCTCAAACTCCTTCTTCTTTGGGCCCGCTGCTGCAATTACATAATCCCGGTCCGTGATACACACCAGATTTCCTGTTGTAGCGGCAATGCTTTCTGCATAACCGCAAGCAAATTCACTAAGTTCTCCAATTGGAGAATATTTTTTCAGCATGATCTCGCCTTCCCGATTCGTAAAGATCTCCAAAGGATCTCCTTCCCGGATTCTCATGGTCCTTCTGATTTCTTTCGGCACAACAATTCTGCCAAGGTCATCTATTCTACGAACTATTCCTGTTGCTTTCATTACTTCTTCCTCCAATTTTGCTAACTTTGTTAGTTTCTTACTATGGAGTTAGTATGTGGAAATGGAGGAGAAATATACTTTCATACTATAAGAAACTGAAACTACTGATTTCGTATTTCTATTACCGTCACGTTAGCGCTTCTGATAATAGGGGCACGCGTAATGGACCATTTGCAACCAATGCCATAGGTTGCACCGATAATTGTAATAAAAAACAGTGCCAGAAACTTTGTCCCCGACACTGTTCTCTTTCTTAAAAACTACTTATTCTCCCGATATGTTTTCACAGCAAATGCCGCAACCGCCAGTGCTAATATCCAAAGAACTGCTATTATGACAATAACGCTGTCTGTCAGATCATTACATATCACTGCAATTGCATCTGTTACCATATGAATCAATATAGCAGCCGGATATAACCAGCGGTTCTTTTTTCCATCTTTCACTGCAAACCAGACTAAAACTGCAAGAGACATCTGAAGCACAACCTCTGCCAACCGCTCCACAATGCTTGCCAGATATAAAAGTGGACTTGTTTCAGCTAAAGCTACCATGCTCGCCTCTAACTGTGCAATATTTTCCGCTGTCATTCCTTCCATAGAAGCCGCCATGGTGCCACTGTTCATCATCATTGCCATAAAAAGATTTCCAATCATTCCCAGGAAAAGAATGTAAAAAACTTCCAGACCTGCATGACCAACCCCATACATTAGAGCATTATTATTATCGTCTCTGTTATCTTTTAAGAAAAAACGAAAAGCCAGGTAATGCCCGGTTTCCTCAAACAATGCTGCCAAGAGTCCTCCATAAACTGCATATACCCAGATATTTTCCTGGAGGACAGATCCCAGACCAGTAGAAAGCAGAAGACTACTTGCCATAGGCTTTAATATGAGACCCACAACGAACATCATGATACATCCTACAAAAAAAGGTTTTGTATCACACCCCTTTTTCTTCCAAAAGAAAATGAACAAGCCCAATGGAAGTATGATGCTGAATAATAACGTAAAGAGCATCGCAGCCAGAGACATGGTTGAAACTGTATAATTCATTCGTATACCCCTTTCATTTAATAATATGTTTTTTCAGTATAACATATCCTAACAAATTTATCTTCCTATTTTTATAAATTACCTTTTCCAGGTGAAGATTTTATGCTAAAATACCGCTATAAAAAAGGAGGTCGATACTGTGACATCAATACATTTACCTCATGATCATGGACAGCTTTCCGATGATTTGCTGAATCATATGCCTCAGGCTGATGAATTTGAAAAAATAGCTGATTTATTCAAACAACTAAGTGATAACAGCCGAATCCGTATTTTCTGGATCTTATGCCACTGCGAACAATGTGTTATTAACTTATCTGCCATTGTAGATATGTCAAGTCCGGCTGTTTCCCATCATTTAAAGCAGTTAAAAAGTAGCGGATTGATCGTCAGTCGCCGGGAGGGAAAGGAAGTCTATTACCAGGCTGCAGATACCCCTCAGGTAAAGCTCCTTCATGACATGATAGAACAGCTTATCTAAATTAAATCTGAAATTTCTGAATCATCTGTACCATCATCGCAACATGAGCGGTCTGTTCCTCACTGACTGCTGCCGTCTCCTCAGAAGCTGCAGAGTTATTATCCACGATCTCAGATACCTTAGAGACGCTCTCGTCAATACGGTACATATCATTGGCTTCCTGGCGAAGTTCAACTGCCATACGGCTCATATTTTCGGTAGAGGCCTGAGCACCTACCATAACTTCACTCATATTCTCTGCTGTGGCATCTGCAATTGCAATTCCTCTCTCTACTGCCATAACAGTCTTTTCAATCAACTTAGTGGTCTCGCCAGTGGCTTTTGCAGACTCTTCTGCCAAATTCTTAACCTGTTCTGCTACTACTGCAAATCCACGCCCTGCTTCTCCTGCACGTGCTGCTTCGATGGAAGCATTTAAAGATAACAAATTTGTTTGATTCGAGATATCTTCAATGGTGCTGACAATAGTTCTGATTTCTTCTGAACAATTGCTAATTTCTGCCATTGCAGTTTTTAATTCCTGCATCTTCTCATTTCCCTGTGCTAAAAGCATTCCAGCCTCGGAAGATATTTGAACCGTGCGCTCTGCTTCATTGGCCTTCTCTTCCATACTTTTTGCCATAGTATCGATTAGAGATGCCACTTCCGACACTTGTCCTGCCTGAATAGTACATCCTTCTGCAAGATCCACTGCAGCTTGTGAAAGCTGATTAGATCCCCCATCAATTTCCCCTGCAGCCTGTTGAATCGTCAAAAGGGTATTACGAGTATCTTCTGCTATCTTAAGCAAGGATTCCTTAATCCTAACAAATTCACCTACATATTCCTGGGTTACCTGAATGGTGTATTTTCCCTCTCCCATCTGTCCCAATACATCAGATATTTCATTAATCATATTAGAGAAGTTGTTCTTCATAAATGCAATAGCACTTACCATCTGCCCAACCTCACTATTGTCTGCTGCCAAATCCAGGTTTGTGTGGAAATTACCATGCGCAAGGACATTCATCTGCTCAGATACCTTTACGATTGGCTCTAATAATTCCTTCTTAGAGAAGTTAATTGTTAACGCAATTCTACGCACAATATACAGGAACGCAGCAATAAATAAAACCATACTGATATTCTTAATAATTTCCAACGTCCCTGACTTCCGGTCTAAACGAGCCTGAATTGCAATAATACAAGAATCGGTCTCTTTGTTAATTTCCTGAATCGTAGCTTCATAAGTCTCTCCAAATACTAATGCCATAGCCTCTTCTAACTTACCTTGTCCAGCTAATTCAATGGCTTCTTCTTCTAATGGAACAAGCCCGTTAGACATCCCAGAAATAGCATTTAATTGCGCCCATTCATCACTGGTAATATCATTCTTCTCTAACTCTGCCCAGGCAATGTCACGGTTCTTATCCGTATTCAGTTCCTTCATGTAGTTATCATAATAAACCTTATCCCCGGTAACTGCATATGACTGAACCTCTGAAGTCAGGGTCTTAGAGCCCAAACGATACTGATTCAAGCACATAATGCTTTCTAATTGCTCAGCACTGACCATATTCTGCATAATGCTCAATGCTACAAAAACCACTAACAGGACCACCCCAACTATAACCACCATGTAGGTCTCTTTTACGATTTGTTTGAGTCGCTGTGATTGGCTCATCCCAGTTGTTACTTTTTTCCCCATATAGAAACTTCCTCCTCATACATTAGATAAATTTATTTTACAATCCTCGTCTTGTTTCGTCAATAATTTCCAACTTTTGCTTCTTGAAAGGAAGAATTTAGGAATATTCAGAAAATCTTAAGGTGTTTTTTTTACCAAATCGTGGTAAACTCAACACTATAAAATACACAAATGGAGATTTTTATGAACGAATCAAAAGCAAAAAAATATCGTTTTCTGATTGCCGGTACAGCAATTGTATTATTTCTTATTTTAGTTTATTTATTAGGACGACCTATGATTAACTTCGTTTCGGAACCTGAAAAATTCCAAATCTGGGTTGCAGATAAAGGCATTCTGGCGATTCTGGCATTTATGGGAATGAATGCCCTGCAGGTGATGCTTGCCATTATTCCGGGCGGTCCTTTCGAAATTGTTGCAGGATATGCCTTTGGTGTTGTAAAAGGTACCATTTACTGTGATCTTGCCATGACTGCAGGAAGCATCATTACTTTTCTGATTGCCCGAAAGTTCGGTATGAAATTTGTACAGTTGTTCTTTTCAAAAGAGAAGATTGACTCTGTAAAATTTTTAAAAGCAAGCAAAAAAAGAGAGGCCCTGGTATTTTTATTTTTCCTGTTACCGGGCACCCCAAAAGATCTTCTTTCTTATTTAGTTGGTCTTACGGATATGAAACTCTCTACCTGGATTCTGATTAATCTGGTAGGACGGGCTCCTGCCATTCTTTTATCAGCTTTAAGCGGAAGCTCTTTAGGTGATGCCAGATACGAGATTTTCGCAATTACGATCGCGGTAATCCTTGTGTTATATATCGTTGGCTCACTAATCTATCGTCACAAGAACAAGGCTTCCAATTAGCCTTTTCTTATAAATTTTTTCTTTTCATCTGCCGGTCTTCGGGGGTAACCCCATGACTGGCATTCTCCTTATTCCGACTCCACCGCCGGAATATATACGGTTCCCCATTCCCCATCTAAAGAAACGGTAAACCCATAGACCGGCTGAAAATATCCCTTGGTATCGGTCCAATACTGAAGCTTTACATCTTTTACCACAACTTCTGAAAAATCCTGTTTCCATCCTGCCTTAAATTTTCCTGCCAGAAAATCATCATACGCATCTCGGGCACTACGAATTGGATAAGATTTATAGAACTGATAATCTACCAGATTGTCTTCCATTGAAACAATCTCTGCATCTTCGTTTAGTTTCACACGAATCTGGCCATAATATAGCACATCATCTTCCACCAGCTTATTGGCTGAAAACACATAAATTCCCGGTTCTGTTTCTTCAAATTGTGCCATTGCAGGCACCTGAATCTCCATCAAAGCCAATGCATCCTCAACCTGTTTTCTAGAGGCATTTTCCAACACTGGCTCTTCTGACAGTTCATCCCTTTCCCACATCTGGGCATAATTGGTGTAATCTACCCGAAATCCCAAGTAATCAATCCAGAGTACACAATTTCCATCCTGACTATGATAGATAATTGTATCATCATACACATCAGTGGCTCCCATGTCCACTGCTGTGCCTGTTTTTGCAAAAAGCGTTTCTGCCAGTTCTAACGTCTCCGACCTGCTTGCTTCATAAAGCTGATACACTGGTGCTTCCTCCGAACTTTCCTCCAGTTCTGTCTCCAGCGTTACCTGCACTTTTGCCATATTTACCCTGGCCGTATAAGAAAATCCCAGGTTTCCCAGCTCTTTTTCATAATAGAACAGAAAAATTCCACAGAAAGTCAGAATAACGATCACTAGCGGAAGCTGAGCCAGAATTACTATCTTTCTATTTATGGATTCCTTTTTCCTCCACTGCAAAAATCCGTGAAACATCTCGTAAATTCCAAAGCCAATCATGGCTCCCCAGGTATTATTCAACATATCATCCGCCTCGCAGACTCCTCTTCCTGTGATAAATTGCGTCAGCTCAATAAAAAGAGTAAATCCAAAACCAGCCAGATAAGTTACCCAGAATATCTTACATTTTTTGTTCAAAAGCGGTAGCATGAATCCAAAAGGTATAAACATAGCAATATTTAAGAAAATGTTTCTCCAGAGGCTTTCTGAAAAACCGTTCCATGCCTGGCGATAGGAGGAAAATAAGGTCAGCTCCAGACCTCTGCTGGTGTAGGAACGGTTCAACATGGTGGCACTCAATACCACCACAATATAACAGAAAAAGACTGCGGTAAGTCCTATGTTCTTTACCGCAATTTTTCTGGTTCCACCCATTATTTTTTTATACACGAGCCCATATCCAAGCCCCCACACTGCTAACAGTATGATTCCCAGAATACAAGCAATTCCCAAGGCATCCACTGCCATGTGCATTACTTCTGATATTCTCATAATATCTGCTCCAATTATTTACTAAGGAATCTTTACAATAAAACGAATCCTCTCATTTTCACTTTCACAGGCCACTGTCCCCTTATGAAGCTGAACAATCTCCTTTACTACAGCCAGTCCAATCCCCGTACCACCAGCTTTTGATCCTCTGGCCTGTGTATTTTTCTGGTAGATGCAGAAAACTCCAGTTCATCCCGAAGCAGGATCAAATAACCAATCACCAAGGTTAAAGGAGTCGCTGGATAATGAGCCCTTTTATCCACTGCCATAATATTCTATGCTTTACAATTTGATGACTAGGGAACAACTTATTCGCTATTTAAAATCCCAGCAGTGATACCACAAGAACTGTAGCGGCGGCTCCTAAGGCAACTGCCAGAAGTCCTTTCTTAAAATAAGCTAATAATATTGCTACGATACACCCCGCTACTGCTGCAATCTGGGAGCTGGTACTGGAAAAAATGGCTGGGAATGTCATGGCTGCCAGCACCGTGTAAGGAACATAATATAAAAAAGATTTCACATATTGATTGGTAATTTTCTTCCGAAAAACAACCATTGGTGTTACTCGGATGATATAAGTTATGATTGCCATAATGGCAATTCCAATTAATAAATAAAGTGTTGAACTCATGCCTGCTCCTTTTCTTCAATCGGAAATAAAAATGCCGCCAGACCGCTGACTAGCACAGTGATAATAATAATGGACCAGCCTCCAGACAGAAACGAAAATACTGGAACATAATTCAATATGTAACTTGCGATAATTGCCAGAACTACTGCAAACAAAACATTCTTGTGTTCTCTTGCAGGTGGCACAATAATGGCAATGAACATTCCATACAATGCAATTCCCATGGCATCGGTGATGACTGCCGGAAGCAAAGAGGTCGCCACCGCTCCGATTAATGTTCCTGTGGTCCATCCAAGAACCGGTGTAAGAATCAGTCCTGCCATATAAGGAAAACTTAGATCCTTCCTTCGCTGCATGGACACTGCGAAAACTTCATCCGTAATTCCAAAGGATGTAATCAGTCTATGACTCGTTTTAAATTTCTCCTCCACTTTCTGGGAAACAGAAAGAGACATTAAAAAATACCGGATATTAATGATCAAAGTGGTAATAATCAGCTCTATGTAAGAGGAGTTTGCCACCAGTAAATTCATTCCTGCAAACTGCCCTGCGCTTGTTAAATTCGTAAGAGACATCAGCACTGCTGCCCACACCGGCACGCCAGCTTTTGCGGCAGTAAGCCCAAATGCCATAGATACGGAAATGTACCCCATGCAGATCGGCATACCGTCTCGGATTCCTTCTTTTAATTCCTGTTTTCTCATAGGTTTCTTCTTTCTATTGACCGGATCTTCTGGCCAAAATGTTATAGCATTTCTTATTATACCACTAAAAAAACAGTCTACAAGGGTTTCTTTTTCCTGCAGACTGTTTTTATTATTGTCTAAAATATAATTCACTTTATTCTGTAATCAATTCTTTAGTTTCTACTCTTTTAATTTTACCAGATGCCAGATAAGCAAACAGGAAGAACGCCAGCGCAATTGCCACCGTCGGAACAAAAATTGCCATAAAGGAATATTCCAGCACCACTCTTGAAAGACCGATCAAACTTAATACCGCGCCTAATAATTTTCCAGAAAACAATACACTTATAATTGCCCCAAATGCGGATCCTAATACCGCAATAATCAGGAAACGGATCCCGAAATTGAGCCGAAGTTTTTTCGTGGTAAATCCAATTGCTTTATAAATTCCAATATCCCTGCGCTCCTGCACAAAGGTCTTGGTGCAGACCATACTTACCACCACAAAGGCAAATATAATAGAGAAGGTATAAATAATAATTTTTAACACATCTGTAATTGCATGATATTCTGTCCAGACAGAGTTCTCCTCTACGTCATATACCCACACGCTCAAAAAACTTCCAAATTTGTCTGTGATTTCTTCTGAAATGATATCTGCCTTGGATTCATCCTCTAAAACATAATATCGATATGCCCAACTGGTATCTCCTCCAAGCTTTTCGCAGCCTTCAAAATTCATGGCAAAGACTGCACCACTGTCATTTCCAGACTGATAGAATCCTGAAATAATAAAGGTATCTGAGTTCTTCCCAAAGGCTACTGTTACCTCATCCCCAATTTCCACCTCCAATAATTCTGCCACTAATTCGGTGACCAGAATTTCATTCTCATAAAGTGGTTCTCTTCCCTTGGAAATTCCGTTAATATATTCTGGATATTTATAAAGCTCACAGAGCAGATTTTCTCCATCTACGGAAGCATATCCATTATACTGGGCATTTTTGGAGGTAATTGTGGTATGGGATTCGATAATTTCCTCTACTTCTGCCCAGCAATCCTGATTGGAGTTATACTCGGTATAATACACTTCCAAATCAGGTATGGAAAGCCCCATGGAACTTAAAGCCTCCCGGGAAGAAAGCAGATTTCCTGTGAGGTTTACGGTTACCATACAGAATACCAGAATTGCCACGATGAAAATGGCTCCAATATAACGTTTTTTCGCTGAAATAAACTGCCGGAAAGAAAGACTTGCGGATAGGGCTTTTTTGCTGATTGGCAAATTCATGCGGCTGTCAAAATAGATTTCTTCCCTTCCACCGGAAATGGCTCTTACAGGAGAAATCTTTGCCACTTTTCTGGTTTTTAACAAAATTAATAGAATGGATACCACTAAAAGGCCTGCCGCACAAAACAGACTTTTTCCAACAGAAAGCCCTGCATTTGGAAGAACTCCTGTAATCTTCTGACAAATGCTGCTTAATTTTCTTTCGATTGGAATTGCCACAAGGGTTCCCACAAAAATACCGGCAATCTGTGCCAAAAGATATTGAAGCATAATGATAAGCCGTATTTTCTCCTTGGAAAATCCCTGAGCTTTTAAAATTCCAAACGTTACATAATCAATTTCAATTTCCGTGCCGATACTATGACTCATTACAATTAAAATTACGACAAATAAACAAATCACAAATGCCAGAACGATATCCATAACCACATTCGGTAACAGGGTACTGTATCGAACACTCTGATCTATATTTAATGCCCCCATGCCGATATCAACAATCCCCGTTTCCAGATTCAGTTCCCTCTGGAATTTTGTTGGCGAAAGTTGGGAATCCTCTGTCTGATGGATCAAAACCTTGGTAAAGGATAACTTAACATCTTCAGTCTCTAATGGATGACATAAATTGTAAATTTCCTCATAATCTTCTTTGCTGATAAAGACCTGCGTCCAGCCAATATTCATAGAGCCCATACAAGGTTCCTGCACGAATCCTTTAATGGTTAATTCCACATAATGATCAAAGATCAGTTCAAGTCTTATGGTATCTCCCACATTACACTTTAACTTGGATTGTGAGCCTAACGGAAGATAAATTTCTCCTTTTTCAAGGGCTGGCGGTTCTTCCAATCCATCCAGATTTTCATTGAAAAGTAAAATTCCCTCCGGATGTTCCATCATCATGTAATTGTTTCCATCCCATACTTCACCTACGGATGTTCCATTCGTGCAGATGGCTGGAATATAGGTCACATCTCCAACTAACTCACTTTTTTCCACAGCTTCACGTATCTCCTTTGTCAGACGTGAAGTTTTCACATAGGCACTTATCTCTCCCGCTCCAGCGGTTTCAATGGCCGTTTCTAATCCTTTATTATAATTATCCTGCACACTTAAGATGGAGGTCATGGCCGCCACGATAATGACCATTAAGAGCATAATGCTGATAAAGGTGCTTTTCTTTTTTCTGATATTTGCTTTAAGTAAAGTAATGATTTCCATAGCGCACCTACCATTCCATAGAAGTAAGCCATGCGTTGACCTGAGTCTCCCGGCTCTTTTCTTCCTCTGGGTTATAAGGTGGCAATATCAGTTCCCCAATAATCTTTCCATCTTCAATATATAGAAGTCTGGTGGCCCGAAGTGCGGCTTTCATATCGTGGGTGACCATTAAAATACTCTGTCCGGACTGATTGAGCCCGGTAAGAAGGTTCAGCACATCCAGGGTATTTTTCCGATTCAATGCCCCCGTTGGTTCATCTGCAAAAAGCATCTTCGGATTGTTTACTACTGCTCGTGCAATAGCGCATCGCTGCTGTTCTCCACCGGAAACCTGAGATGGAAGATGATTTTTAATATGCGAAATCCCCATCTGCTCTAAAAGTATTTCTGTTCTTTGCCGGGTTTCTGCGGCAGATTTCTCTTTATTCAGATATCCCGGTACTGCAATATTTTCAAAAAGGGACAGATTACTTACCAGGTGCATCTGCTGAAAAATAAACCCAAAATCTGTATAACGAAGCTTGGAAATCTCCTTTTCTTTCATGGAAACCAGATCCGCTCCATTATAGATGACTTGACCTGCCGTTGCCCGGTCCATACCGCTTAAAGCGTAAAGTAAGGTGGATTTTCCGGAACCAGAAGCTCCCATAATTACCGTAAAATCACCTTCATAAAGTTCAAAATCTACATGGGACAGAATGTGAACCTGCCCACCGTTATGTGCAAAGCTCTTACAGAGTCCTTTTGCTGACAGAATTGTGTTTTTCATCATATGTTCCTCCTGTTTTGATAGGTACAATCTATCAGAAAAGATATTAAGGAATCCTTAAGAACTTTTCTTTATTGGAAAACTAATCACTGCTTCTAATCCATCTCCATGATTATGAAGCAATATCTTTCCTCCCATTTGTTCTGTCAGATATTTCACAATATAGAGTCCAAGACCTGATCCCTGCTCCTGTCCACAATTTTTCCCACGATAAAATTTGTGGAAAATAAACGGCATATCTCCATCCGGAATTCCATTTCCATAATCCCGGAAATGAACCTCTGCCATGCCGTGATTTTCCACCATGGAAACTTCGATTTTACTTTTTGCGTATTTTCTGGAGTTATTAATGAGATTTTCTGTAACCTGGGTAAGCCGCTTTTGATCTGCCTCGATCATAGCAGTAAAACGTGGTGTTTCAAAACAAATATCCTGTTGTTCCACAGAAAGCTCATTTATAATTTCTTGCATAAAACCACACAATTCGACCCTCTCTGGATTAATCTTCATCTTATCCAGATCAGACAGCGAATGAAGAAACAGATCATTGGTAAGAGTAGAAACCTCATCACATTTTTTCATAATGACATGCACATATCTTTGGCGCTTCTCTGGGGAACTATCCATATTTGCCTCTAACCCTTCTGCATAGGCCCGGATAGATGAGATCGGGGTCTTAACATCATGGGAGAGAGTTGCAATCACTGTCTTATTATTTTCAATAGCTTCCTTTTCACAGGAACGTGCCTTTGTGATCTCCCTGCGCATACTGTCAAATGCCCAGGTAAAGGTTCCGAAATAATTGGATCGTTCATAATCCAACGGCACCTCAAAATTTCCTTTGGCGATCTCATCCGCAAAATATTTCATCTTATCAAAAGGCCTCAGTATGGCAAAATAAATATAGCCGAAAGTCACCACCAGAAATAAAATGCACACTCCACACATTACAAACAATGCATTGCTGCTGTTCGAAGTAACTTCTGCTTCCCGAATGCTATCCTGCAGCTTCGCCGTCTTTTGGGCTACCAGCTCGTACTCTCCTGCTTTTACCAGCTGTTCGATTTCATTGACCGCCAGAATCTGCTCTGCTTTTGTATCTTTTGAATTGGTCTGTTTCTCTAAAAGATACAAGCCTCCCGTAAGGATAACGAGAATTATCGCAAAAAGCAGTGTGATAGAAAGGATTCGCTTTTTCACATTAAATTTCATGATCGATACAAGCTCTTTGCACTTTTACAGTAGCTACAAATTTTCCAAATTCCTTGTGAATCTCTGAGTTCTGATATTCATCTAACGCTTCTACCGTATCAAAATCAAAGAGCAATGCAACATCATAATTTGTTACAGGCGTATTTTCTGCATTTCTCACTACCTGGAAGCCCTTGATCAAATCTATGGCTCTTAAGTTTTCTGCTCTTTTCATAAACTCTGCAATATTCTCTTTCTTGTTCTCTTCTTTTAGTGTAAACATACAAATATGTCTGATCATTGTTGTTCCTCCATAATTTTAAATTTTTTCTCTGCATTATACCAATTATTTTTGTGACTGTATACATTCTCTCGTCTTTTTTATATTCTCGAGAGCAACTCCGCCATTGCTGTTACATTCTTGGATGCAATTCCGCCATCATTTTACATATAGAGAAAAATGTGCAAATTTTTACCATATTTTCCCGGAAATCTTAGGACATTTAGAGTGAATTTTTCTCCATATGTAAAATCCCTGGACATTTGCTGCGACTTTTTCTCCATATGTAAAATCCCTGGACATTTGAAGCGATTTTTTCTCTATATGGAAAATGTCCCTGTAGAATGGACAACTGGAAATTGGCCACATCACTTTTCTGTCTCCAGCATATATCCCACTTTAAATACTGTCTTGATATATACCGGTTTTGCAGGATCATCCTCTAATTTTTCCCGCAGCCACCGGATGTGTACCGTAAGAGTGGAGGCTTCCACCATGGCAAATGCGCCCCATACCTCAGCCAACAGCTTTTCCTTTGAAATTGCTGTGTTCTTATGCTCACATAAATATGCCAGTAGGTCGAACTCCCGCAAAGAAAGAGAAACAGCTTCACCTCTTCTGGTCACACTTCTTGCAGTGATATTTACTACAATATCTCCAAATTTCACAATTTTCTCTTCTTCCGAAAAACCATAAGTCCGCCTCATCAGTGCATTCACTCGAGAAAGCAGCTCCTTCATGGAATATGGCTTTGGGAGATAATCATCCCCTCCAATATCAAATCCCGTAATCCGATCCGTCTCACTGGTTCTGGCGCTGGCAAAAATCACCGGCACAGTTGAGACCCGGCGCAGCTCCTGGCACAGTTCAAATCCTGTTCCATCGGGCAGATTAATATCCAGTAAAATTAAATGAAAGGTTTTTTCCGAAAGCAGATCATATGCACTCTCTGCGTCTTTAGCACAAGTCACAACATATCCGTAGCTTTCCAACATTTCTGAAATGATAAAGGATAAATCCTCGTCATCGTCAATAATCAATATCTCTTTTTCCTGCATGGGTAAACTCCTTAACATAATGCTGATATCATTATCATTCCTATTATTCAGATGTGATACTAATATCGGTTCCTTTACCTCGCCATGACTGCCCACCTCATCTTGGTGGATTTTGCTCTTGGATTGCGGTTACATTCCTCCGCAGATGGTCGAATGACCTCCTTAGAGTAATCGCTGAATACTCCTGCCTTATAATAATCTTTAAATGCTTTCTTGACCAAACGGTCTTCTCCGGAATGAAAAGTAAGAATAGCAATTCTGCCTTCCGGATTCATAACGCCCGGCAGCTTCTCTAAGAAGCTGTAAAGCACTTCGAACTCACTGTTTACATCAATTCTAAGAGCCTGAAAAGTTCTGGCGCAGGCTTTCTTTACAGCTTCCTTCTGCTCTTTCGCTGGCAGGAACTGCAGTGCCTGTTCAATGACTTCCCGTAAATCTGTAGTGGTATGAATTCCTCCACTTCGCTGTTTGAGAAGAATTTTCTCTGCAATTTTTTCTGCATAAGGTTCATCAGAGTTTTCTACTAACATGCCTACAATTTCTTCATAGTTCATGTTTTGAAGACGTTCTGCCGCAGACTCTCCTTTTTCCGGATTCAGTCGAAGATCCAGAGGTCCTTCGGCTTTATAAGTAAATCCCCGTTCTGGATTATCGATCTGCATGGAAGAAACTCCAAGGTCTGCCAAAATAAAATCAAATTTTCCAGCCTCCGCTGCCACTTCATCAATATTGGCAAAGTTAATCTGCTTTATAGTCAAAATCTCTTCTCCAAACCCCCGAGAAGCCAGCCGTTCTTTGGTTTTTATGATCTCAATGGGATCCACATCTAAAGCATACATATGGCCTTCGCCCTGTAAGCACCTGAGCATCTCTGTTGTGTGACCGCCATATCCCAATGTGGCATCCAGCCCTTTCTGCCCCGGCTTTATCTGTAAGAAATCCAATATTTCCTGCACCATAATTGAAATATGCATTCCAGCTGGTGTACTGCCTTTACGAATTACCTTTTCAATAGTATCTGCATATTTTTCCGGATTCTGCTCTTTATATTTTTCACTGAACTTCTTCGGATGTGTGCCTTTGTAGCGTACCCGTCGTACGTGTTTTACTTCGTTATTATTTTCCATTTATCTAATTCCTTTTCCAGATTTTAGTGACGATGTTCCCGATATTTTCTTGCCAATCCCCAGACACATATAATTGCCAGAAACAGATCAACAAGCATAAAGATGGCTCCTCCAACGGTGTTGCCCTCCTGTATTAAAGATACGCCAACATAACCAAGCAACAACAAAAGCCCTCCATAAACCACAAGAAGAATCAGACATGCCAGAATTCTTAAAGGCCATGGCACTTTCTTGTTGGTACTTAATTCTACGGTTCCCTCAAATATAATCTCAGCAATTAATTCTAAAATAAATTCCATGATAACATCCTCTTATGAATAACGCTTCACTGTAGCGGTTAGAACTTTTTCTCCCACTCAGCCTCCTTAAATCCAATCAAAACAAAGTCATCCCCCACCAATAACGGTCTTTTTGCTAACATTCCGTCGGAAGCCAGCAACTTATATTGTTCCTCTTCTCTCAAGACTGGCAGCTTATCTTTAAGCCCCATTTCCTTTTTTTGCTTTCTGACAAGTAGTGCATTTTATTCGATAAATAACATAAACGTTCTCCTTCACTTTTATCCCAAAAATGGAAAACCCCTCCAAGCCACCGAAGGACCGATTCGGCTACAGGGAGGGGGACAAAAACTATGCTCAATTATTATAACAGCAAATCTATTATTTTAAAAGATATAATTTATAAAAATCTACATCTCCTAACAATTCTTTTACCACTTCTGCAATTTATGCAAAATCATTTCTATCCATAATATTTAGTTTTTGTAAATTTTTTTCTGCACTTTGTCTGTTCTGCCATTATTACTAATTGCCTTAAAAGACGGAATATTACTTTTTAACACACGTAAATATATCTCTTCCTCGCTTTGTTTCTTCATTGTGTTCCGGCACCACAACTGATACATGTACTTTTCCCATAAATAAATCATTTGAGGAATATTAACACACAAATTAGTCACAGTCGATGCTCTACGCTGCTAAGTCTCTCTTCCCGTATCCCACATAGGCAGCAACCACACATACCGCCATAACAACCATTCCCAATATCAATGCTGGTAGTTCTACCTCTCCAGAGCTAAATATATCTGCTGCGTTTGAATAGGAAAACGGACTAAGTAGCTTGTAATCCGACAAATTTGGTACTACTCTGGCCATTAGATCATAGGCATAGAATATCATTACTATTCCAAGTCCCAAACCGAGCTTGTTTTTCTTCATAAATGCTGATAATCCGAAGCATATCCCTGCTATCTCAAGGTGCATAAGGAGCTGCATACCGTGATACAGAAATAATCTATCAAAATCTATATCCTCACCTAAAATAACTATTCCCAGTGTATATGCTCCCACACTGCTTACATTAAAAATAATTACATTCGTAATTACTGCAATAAGCTTGGAGGTAATAACCTTTCCCCTAGATACAGGAAGTGTGAACAAAAACTCACTGGTATGTCCGTCCTCTTCCTTTGACAGCATATTCATACTTATAATAGCAGCAAACATTGCTGCGCCAAGACTATGTACGGTTCCAACTTCTGTGGCATAGAATCCCTCAAGAGTTGCGATGCTTAACTGGCTCATACCAAATGCATCTGCAAATGCTCCCATCTGGGAGAAGCTTTCAGCCATTCCCTCCATCTCTTCCTTCATAGAGTTAAAGAGCAATATACAAACAAAACACATACCTCCAACTGCCAAAGTCCATATGAAAAATGTCTTATATAATAATTTCATTTCATGCTTATATATAGTTGACATAACTTCACCTCCTACTTCTCATAATAGTGCATAAATATATCGTCAAGGGATGGATCCTCTATTAAGATATCTTCTATATTATGACCTACTAATTCATCTGCTATTTTATTCAAATCACCCTTATACAGGAAATTCTCCTGCTTACCATCTCGAATCATCTTAATTCTCTTGGCATTAGTCTTAGTAATCTCTGCAACAGTATCTACTTTTATAAGCTTGCCCTCTCTCATTATGGCAACATTCTTACAATAGTTCTTAACCTCTGACAGCACATGGGTTGAAAGCATACAGGTAGCACCCTTTTTCACATACTCCTGGATAAGCTTAAAGAACTCAGTCTGCATAAGCGGGTCTAAGCCGCTGGTTGGCTCATCAAAGACAAATAGCTTAGGCTTAGACTGCATAGCACATACTATGCTTACCTTCTTACGATTACCTAGAGATAGTTCATTTATCTTCTTCTCAGTATCCACTTTAAGTCTCTCGCAAAGCATAGCCGCTTCTTCTTTACAGTCAAGCTTTCTTATGTCTGCAGCCATTTTAATTACATCCTTAACTTTCATATTCGGATAAAACATAGTCTCAGATGGCATATATCCCACCTGAGAAAGTATCTCCTCCTTGGCAGCTTTATGCTCCTTGCCAAGTATCCTAACACTACCCTTCTCAAATTGTATAAGTCCAAGCATTGATCGGATTGTGGTACTTTTACCAGCTCCATTTGGCCCCAAGAAACCAAAGATATCCCCCTCCTCTACGGAAAATGTTACATCCTCTGCTCCTCTATGCTTGCCATAGTATTTTGTTAGATTTTCAATCTCTATAACCTTACTCATTTTCATTTCCCCTTTCCTTAAATGCTTTTAGGTCTTCATTTAAAGCCTTAGATTCTAATCTTCTTTTGATTTTATATACTAAAAATCCACATATATAAACCAAAATAACATATAAGAAAAAACCCACGGTGGCAGGTACATTTCCATCAAACCAACCTCCCAGCCAGGATACAAGAGTATAGATTCCACTGCACACCATACTAAGTAGTAGCTCTCTAGTCTTAAACTCCTCGCCCTCATCAAAGTTCTTCATAATATATATCTGAAGGTAGCACATACCATATGTAAGAAAAATCATTTCTGCCATATGTATTATACTGGCACTGGTATTACCTCCAAGGAGCTTATACATACTGTAATAAAACAAATAGCAGAAGAAATATATACAGGCTTTAAATTCCACCCCAATTTCTTCTAACAGATATCTCTCTAATTTGGTTAATCCATTTGATTTATCCATGCTGTGCTCCTTTCTTAAGTATTCTTCTAAAATCCGATGCGTAGGTACGAGAAATTGTAATATGCTCCCCATTTACCATCTGTGCGTCTATACGGTTAGATGGCAGACTCCTTAGGCTGTCCACCTTATCGATATTTATAATCATAGATTTACTACATCTAAAGAAATTAATATCATTAAGCTGTAGCTCTAGCTGTGCCAATGTATAATCTAGTTTCAGCACATCCGTTTCTGTATAAGCGAAGGTATTCCCATCCACAGTCTCTATGTATAGTATAGATTTTATATCCATAACCTTCTGTTCCTTATCCTTCCTGCCTACTAGCTTGGTCTGCTCTCCTTTTATGAAATTAACTATTCTCTCTATCTCTGGTGTCATGGCAATAAAATTAACTATTACCTCGTCCTCGCCGGTAGATATATGATTAATGGTGTACTTCATTATCTCCTCCCATTCGTATTCTATGTTGTGATTTTATCAACCAAGTATCTTAAATTCAATACTCAGTAGGGTAAGTGACACTTATTTGGAGGTTAGTGACACTTAGAAAAAAACCTTGCACTAGAGAGGTATTTTTTATGAAAGAGAAAGAAAAGAGAAATTACGCACCAGAAACAGAAGATTCCGAAGATGAAACTATTTTTGAAAAAGGGGTCGGACTTTCTAGAGTCTATGACTATATGCCCTATACCTATCATAGAATTGTAAGAGTTTTTGAAACATCCTTGGGCTGGAAGCTGGAAAACATATATCAAGACTACAAAGCAAACCGGAGATTTGGCTACCAAGAGCTTTATCGAGTTGTTGATATTAATACGGCAGATATTTATACAGACCAGGAAAAAGCTTCCTACGAAGAATTCGAAGCTTCTGGATGTACATTTTCCCTGACAATTAACGCACTGAATGAAAATGGAAATACCCACCGCTCCAGCATGGACTATCGGCTACGTAAATATTGTCGTATGGCTGGGATCTAAAAACGATCCACGCACAAGATCAGACGCAGGAAGCCTTTGAAAAGGCTCTTTCAAGAGAATACGGATTACATAAAAAGTGTAATCACTTTTTGAAAACACTAAAAATGCGGAGTTTGTAAGAAGACTAGTATGAACTCAATTCACATTAATCTTTACCAGGTAAAGCTGAAAGTTATCTCTCTAAATCAACATCTATTTTGTACTTGTCATCAATTAGTATATAATTCACATTATGTTCAATAGCAAGTTCTAAGACTTGCCTATTATCTTCTATTACTGATTCCATAGTACAATAATCATCATCCAAATGATTTTCAATAATATTTGCATATCCTTTTATATCTGCAAAATGACTTCTTATATATTCTTCACTCATTATAAGACAATAATATCTAATATTATCAAGATATTCCTTTTCAAAATCTTTTGCCCAATCAAAAGGAATATAGCAGCCTTCAACAATCAAATTCTTCTTATTTTCTATTGCAGTCTTAATCATCTCACAAACAATCTCCCACAAGTATGCCGTTAAATCTGAATCATTACTTGTTGGAGTAAGTTCTGTGTTGCCACTTCGTATTAACCCCATTTTCAAATGGTCTATTGAAAGATATGGATATTTATACTTTTCGAGCAGTTTCTGAGCCAATGCTGTTTTGCCTGTATGTGATGCTCCAGCTATCAAAATAATCATAATCTAACCTCGCTGTAAAATTCAATTTCATGCGTGCTTTCAAACTCACCAGAAGCCTGAAAGCTATCTCTCCAAAACAAATCTAACCATCTCAACCTTTCCATCCATTTCGGTAGATTCTATATCAAAACCACATTTTTCTGTGTAAAACTTGATATTCTCATTTTTATCAGCAGGAGTTATTAGTGTAAATCTCGCCCAATCATCATAATGCGATTTTGCAAATTCAAATGCTTTTGTTCCGATTCCTTTGCCTTGAAATTCTGGAATGATACATAAACATCCAACTTCATATACTCTCGCTCCTACCTTTTTACAAGAAACAACTCCAACAGGCTTATTATCACACAATATAATAAACTTAGGTATATCTATAATAGATTTTCTCATTGCTTCCACCGTTTTTCCGTATCCAGGGCATTCTCCGTACTTTATATAATCATCATAAAAGGCCGCATCATAAATTTCTGTCAATATTTCTGCGTCCACTATTTTAGCATATCTATATTCGATATTCATTATCATAACCTCTTTGAAAACTTCAATTTTTTTAACAGATTCCATTTTACAACATTCCCCAAAGTATTTCACCAATCAAATAGATTAAACTTTGGAATCTATTTTTTATCGCTATAATCTCTTAAATGATTTACTGTTTCCATGAAGCCCCAACCGTTCTTCTATTTCTGCTCTTTCTATTGCGTGCATTTCTAAACAATTTACTGGATTAGTGGAAAAATACAAACCATACACTTTTAAATTGGATTGTTGAATGTATCTTTTGATGATGATATAATAACTGGCATGTGTGCTTGTTTTTAAGTAAAAATTACTTAGTCACTACTTATTCAAAGAATTTAGACATAAAAAAGCGGAAGTGCTGATTTTTCAGTACTTCCAATATTTTATTAACAAAAAAACTCACACTTTCGTGTGAGCTTTTTTGTTAATGAGACATCGGGGATTCGAACCCCGGACAACTTGATTAAAAGTCAAGTGCTCTACCGACTGAGCTAATATCCCATACTCTATTAAATTTGAGTAAAATGCCCAGTTCCGGAATCGAACCAGAGACACGAGGATTTTCAGTCCTCTGCTCTACCAACTGAGCTAACTGGGCATGAGTTGCGGGAACAGGATTTGAACCTGTGACCTCCGGGTTATGAGCCCGGCGAGCTTCCAGACTGCTCCATCCCGCGACAATATCTACTCTTCTAAAAAGAAGAATGGGCAGAGGTGGATTCGAACCACCGAAGCAAGTTGCAGCAGATTTACAGTCTGTCCCCTTTGGCCACTCGGGAATCTGCCCATTTTACACACAATATGAAATTGTATGAAAGCCGATGATCGGACTCGAACCGATAACCTGCTGATTACAAATCAGCTGCTCTGCCAATTGAGCCACATCGGCATATCTTTTTTCAGCTGATTTATAATCAGCTGCTCTGCCTACGCTTGACTCGTTTCACTCCTCAATCGTCCTGAATTGAGCCATATCAGCATAATTGATAAAAAATGGGACCTACAGGGCTCGAACCTGTGACCCTCTGCTTGTAAGGCAGATGCTCTCCCAGCTGAGCTAAGATCCCACATTTTAAACGACCCCAGCGGGACTCGAACCCGCGACCTCCGCCGTGACAGGGCGGCGCTCTAACCAACTGAGCCATGAGGCCAACGTATTCAATCATAAGATTGATACTAATAGAAGGTACATACCTTCAAAACTTCATACAGATTTGAGAAACTTCTTTTTGATCAAGCCCTCGACCGATTAGTAACAGTCAGCTCCACATGTTACCATGCTTCCACCTCTGCCCTATCTACCTTGTAGTCTTCAAGGGGTCTTACTTCC
>JBGVLD010000026.1:0-20424 GCA_045124075.1 Agathobacter sp. | reverse complement strand
GGTATTGTTATGTATAAGAATAATCAGAAGGTGTACGAGGAATATTTTAGCGGAGCGGAAGAAGCGAAAACTGGGGGAAAAGGTGCTTGAACTGATAGGCGGAAAAGAGCAGATTGAAGAACATTTTCATTATTCCACAATGGGCATACAGGTGTTGTCAAATATATTGGTAAAAGCTACAGGAATGAGTATAAAAGAGTTTGCCCAACAATATTTGTTTACTCCTTTAGGAATATTAGATGTTCCGGATGCACCTGTATATGATAGAGAATCTCAGGATAGATTTTACAAAACAAGAAACATCAGAGGCTGGGCGAAAGATCCGAGTGGCTTTTATACAACAGGTTGGGGACTTTCTCTCACAACAGATGAGTTTGCAAGAATAGGCATTCTTTGTCTCAATAAAGGTATGTATAATGGAAAAAGAATCGTTTCTGAACAGTATATCGAAGAAATGGTCACAGAAAGAGAAAAGAACTATGGCTATATGTGGTGGATATACGGAAAGAATGAAAAAATTAAAATTCTTAGAAAGGAATATAACTCGGGCAAATATGATGTGTATTGTGCTAACGGTGTGGGCGGTTCGCTAATTTCTGTCATTCCCGAGGTTAATACAGTAATAAGTATCACCTGTTCTATGGTGTATAACCCGAAAATCAGAACAGAGCTGATCAATAATTATCTGCTTCCGTATTTAGAAAACTTATAAAAAATAAGATATTATGAAAAGAGGTTGAATGTATGAGAATTGAAACTGAAAGATTGATTATTACAGAATTTGAAATGGAAATGGCAGAAGAAGTGCATCTGAATTCGCTTGATGAGGATACCCGTCGTTTTGTGCCGGATGAGGTGTTTGAAACGGTAGAAGAGGCAGCAGAAACAGTTGAATTTCTGATGGGATGCTATACATCTGGTGAAGGACCTCTGGTGTATCCGGTTTTGTTAAAGGATGATACATATATCGGTTATGTTCAGGCTGTGCCTTTCGAGGATGGTTATGAAATAGGCTACCACATAGGAGGGGATTATACAAAGCAAGGATATGCAACAGAAGCCGTTACGGCCTTTCTTCCAGTAATTATGGAACAACTTCATATAGCGAAAATTGCAGGTGTGTGTCTTGCTGAAAACAAATCTTCCGTAAAGGTTATGGAACGTTGCGGCTTTGCGAAAGAGTTTGAGGGAACGGGAAATTATCAAGGAGAAGAGCAAACGATTTGCAGATTTGTATATGATATATCCATGGGAAAAAAATTACAATAAAATAAAAATTCCTTAAACAAGAGTCTGGGCTTTGTGGCTGATATTATGTCAGTTACGAGCCTGGCTTTTTTTGATTGAAAGTCTGGGGGTGAAAACAGTTGTGAGAGTTAAAATAATCTGGGAACTAGTCCATGCAGAAGTTGGAAGGAGAGATCTCAAGTTATGATTTGGACATATACAAGATTGTCTACATTTGCTATGTCCAAACAGCAATTCAAAAATGCATGTGAAGAAAAAACAGCACTGCTTATGGAAAAGTCAGGTGTCATACAAATTAATGGCAAAGAGTTATCTAGATGAAACTACCTGTTTTTCCAGCATGGATGAGAGCCTGGAAACGAAGCCATTTATCATAGTAAGTGAGCCTCATGAGAAACGAGTAAAAGGCTTTCCGCTGGACTCCTTATCCATCGACATTCCTTCTGGGAAATATTATTATGATGTAGGGGAAAAATCACTTGGCGGATGTGACATGGATCAGGGATTTACGAATTTTTTCAAAAAGTTTTGATGAGTTTGTAACACAAAAATATAAAATAGTTTTTGTGTTACAAAAGAAAGTAAAAGAAGAAAAATACAAGAATATTTAGTAGAAGTAAAGAAGGAACTTTTTAAAAAATATATAATGAGTTCCCGGAAAAAAATAAAGATTTGATAGATTATCAAAATGATAGATAAAGAGAAAATCGATTTTCTTCCTATATTCCTGAAATGTATGTTATAATAAAAGCATTTCGGAAATATAGGGGATTTTAAATGGAGACACAATATAAAGATCCGGTATATGTGGATTGGAAATGCGAAAGTGAAGATGTGATTTATACATTAAGGGAAAGATATCCTTAGAAGAGGGATATCGTGTAAATCTGGTAGCGGACTGCCTGGATGGAAATTTGTTATTGGATTGCAGTGATTTCTCAAAACATAGATTTTGTTCTGCAATGCTTGACATTAATGTGTGGCCGCCAAAGCAGAGTGCAGATATAGAAGTGGTGGTACACAGGTTAGCAAAGAATGTAGATGGTCTATATGTTGCAAAAGTACAGAATAATGCCGTGAATGAGCAAGGATATCTGGCAGATAAAACGGATAAAATTCTCATTTGAAATGATATTGCAAGCATAGAAAAAGTGTTAGAACCAGAAGGATGGGATATTCATTGGTTCCCTAAATTTTTTATGGTGGTCGAACAATTATTTCTGTTTATGCACCAGGTGATCTACCAATGGACAGAAGAAAATGGACAGGCAATCGAATTTGTGTTTTTGCCGTGGAACCTACCACAAAAATACCAATTATAGAGTGTTTTGATTTTGAAACGAATGAAAAGGGAATAATATTGATGGTTAAAAAAGAAACATTGAATCATTTTGAAAATACAGAATTTATCAAAATATTACAGAAAGACATTCCAGTTTTAACAGCTCAGATTCAAAATCTATATGCAGAGCTAGACAGGAAATTTCATTTAAATGCTGCGAAGGTTCCCATCACTTTTGGATATGAACAGGATTCTCTTGGTTCTTATACAAGAGCTGGAAACGGAGAAGAGGAGCATTTTCATTTTTCTTTACTTTTTGCAGGATATGCAGTAGAGCATCCTTTGAGTAAAGAAGATAGGTTGGATTTATTTAAGCATGAGTATGCACATTATATGCAATACAATATGGAGATTCCAAAACAGTATGACTGGCAGCCGGGAATTCATGGAAGCGCATGGAAATATTGCTGTTCTTTGATTGGAGCAGCACCAACACCTTATTACAAAGCAGGGGAAGCCCTTTTAAAACATGATTATGATAAAGTACTGAAAAATCCAATTCATGATAAGACCATTCCGATTCGGGATACTTACAGGCGGGAACGACAGTATCAGGATAGTAAAAACAGCGTTGTGCAGTATCAGATTGGAGAGAAAATCAAGCATCCGAAGTTTGGAGAAGGCAGTATTGAGAATATTGAACAGATGTCAGGTTCTGTCAGACTTCACATCCGTTTTAAAGAGGAACTAAAGGTGATCGACCAGAAGTGGCTTTTGCGAACCAAATATCAGCGTGGGGGAAATAATCTTAGCCACCAATAAAATAAGCTTTAATAAGGGTGATAAAATGGTAGAGGTAAAATTTTACGAAGAAGTAGCAGATGAATTATAAAAATTTGCAGTAATTATCGCAAGAACAAATGGGAAATGGGTATTTTGCAAGCACAAAGAGCGGGATACCTATGAGGTACCGGGAGGACACCGGGAAGAGGGCGAAGACATTTTAGAAACTGCCAGGAGGGAATTGCAAGAAGAAACTGGCGCCATTGATTTTACAATCGAACCTGTCTGTGTTTATTCGCTAAAAGGAGAAACAAAATTCAATAAGACAGATGAAGATGAGAATTATGGAATGCTTTTTGTGGCGGATATTACTTCCTTTGAAAAAGAATTACATAGCGAAATAGAAAAAATTATCATAACTGATCAGTTGGTGGAAAATTGGACATATCCCCAGATTCAGCCGAAGCTGATGGAAGAAGCAAAGCGGCGGGGAATGATAGGCAGAACAATTGGCGGTTTGTACATATAGCGAAAAATAGCGTTGCAATATACCAAAATTTCAAAGAGGCAGGGAGGGAAAAGTGGCTAATTCCCTGTTTTTTTACATATGCAGAAAAAGTCATCCCAAATGTACTAAATTTATGTTAAATTCTGGACATTTGAAAGAAGTTTTTCTCTATATGGAAAATCGCTTCTATTAAGATGCAAAATGACAGCACTTCCCGTGGAAAATGGAGTGTTTTTGGACATTACAAGAGAAAAAAAGTGCTATATGTAAAACTGACGATTTCAAATATCGGGCTAATTTTTGTAATCGGGCACTTTTTCTCTGGAATAAAACAAAACAGCATGGATTATAAAGTTTGTGGGAAAGAGACTAAAGAAAGTTTGGAAAAGGGGGAAAATCCTTGAAACCAAGCGCGGTTTATGCTACTCTTACAGTGTTTCAATGTTAGTAAATTCTAACCAATGGCAAGTATAAGTTACAGGAGAGAAAAATGGTAAAGGATATTATAACACTATATATAGAGCTAAATCTGGTAACCCTGATCATGATAGCAGGGACGTTATTGTTTTTAAACCGGGATTTAGGAAAATATAAGAATATTGTAGTATATATCAGATGGAATCTATTATTTTCATTGATACTGTCCGTCGTGGATACCTTGGAATTGTGGACGGCTTCATTGACGGAACCAACTATATGGAGAATTCTGTATTCCGCAATTGGTTATTCATTGAGACCAATTATAATTCTTACGCTTATATGGGGACTAACTAAGGGGAAAAGAAAGCGTGCACTGTATTCGATCCCTGCGCTGCTAAATGCCCTTGTGGTATTTTCGGCGCTGTTTTCTGATGCGGCATTCAGCTATAATGCCCAGAACGAATTTGAGAGAGGTCCCCTTGGATTTGTTCCTCACATTGTCTGTGGTTTTTATTTAATTGTCTTAACTGTGATTACGCTTAAGCATTTCGATAAACACAATGCAGAGGAGCGGAATCTGTTATTGTATACCGTTTTATCTGCTGTTATTGTAATTGCTTTTGGCACGATATTAGATCTTCCGGGAAAATTTAATACTATTATAGCAACTTCCAATATGTTCTATTATATGTACTATTATACCAAGTGTACGGTTGAAAATACTGTGATAGATACAATGGAGAAAGAGCAGAGAACGACTTTAGAGCATATGGCCTATGTAGATGCACTTACAGAATTAGGAAATCGTGCAGCATTTATAGAGGAGCTTGACATTTGTGAAAAAAATCCAAATGTTGCCTGTGTAGTGTTAGATGTTAATAATTTAAAATTATGTAATGATCGGTATGGGCATCATGAAGGAGATAAAATTATCTCCGATGCGGCAGAATGTATCCAGAACGCATTTGGTGGGCTTGGAAAATGTTTCCGAATTGGTGGAGATGAATTTTCCGTATTAATCCAGAATAAAGAAAAAACGGAAATATTAGAAGCAATCGATCAGATGAATCGGTTAATAGAAGAAAAAAATCATCATAGAATTATGCCGTTATCCATTGCTTGTGGATATGCGATTCGCGAGAATATGAAGGAAAGCATGGAACATCTTTTCAACCGGGGAGACGAAATGATGTACGATGTCAAATTCCGAATGAAAAAGGAATTCCCAGTATATTGTGAAGAAAGAATCAGAAATTATTTGAATGTGCTTGAAATTCTTAGTAAATCTACAGACGCCTATTTGTTCCTTTGGGATATTGCCAGAGATGAAAACTGGTTTTTGGGCCCAGTAGATGAAAATTACGCATTGCGTGATAAGGGAAAGCCGACCAATACTACTGCAGAAATGGAGGCAATTACATATCCTGCCGATCGACAGATGCTGCATGACGATTTACAGGAAATCATAAATGGAACCAAGTCCGTACATGATCTAATGTATCGTTGGATAAATCGACAGGGGGAAGTGGTATGGATCAGTTGTAGAGGACGAGTGATAACGGATGATAAGGGTAAGCCGTTTGTTATGATTGGACGAGTATCTGATGTGGCACTCCGATATTTGTATAATCCTTTAACCAAATTATTTAATAAAACAAAAATGTTGAAGGATCTAAAAGAAGAGTTTCTTTTAAAAAATGCGGGATATCTTATGCTGATAGATATCGACAATCTTGGAAATCTGAATCTGAAACAGGGAAGAAGATATGGAGACAGCATAATTAAGGAGTTTGCGAAAATATTAGAACAAATCGCCCGGTCCCAGAAAGTTTACCATGTAGAAAACAATTGTTTTGCATTATGTCTGGATGCAGAAACAGAAAATGATGCTCGTAGTGTATATGAAAAATTGCAAGCGGAAATGGCAGAAAAATGTACGCTTTCTGCAGGTGTTGTGCCAAATAACAACAGTATGTTCCAAGATGAGAATAATTTATATGATTGTGCGGAACAGACTTTGAATAAAGCAAAAGAGAATGGAAAAAATACAATCTATTTCTTTACAAAAGAAGATCTGGAACAGAGAATTCAGGAAATCGAATTTTTGGGTGAACTGCAGGAAGGTATGAAAAACAATTATGAGGGATTTTATCTGTGTTATCAGCCGCAGGTGAAAGCTGGAAATTATCATCTGTATGCAGCGGAGGCATTGATTCGTTTCAAGTCAAAAACCAGAGGAAAAGTATCGCCAGATGAGTTTATATCCATGCTGGAGCAATCCCATCTGATCAATCAGGTTGGTATGTGGACGTTAGAGACTGCTCTGAGGCAGTGTAAACACTGGAGAGAACATATTCCAGAACTTCGTATCAGTGTTAATTTTTCAACAATTCAACTAATAGAGAAGAATATTGCGGAGAAAGTCTTAGATGTTCTGGAAAAAGTAGGTCTTCCTGGAAACGCCCTTACAATTGAGATTACAGAATCTATACAACTACAGGAAGTACAGTATATCAGTGATATTTTAAATCGTTGGAGAGGTGTTGGTATCGAAATATCTATCGACGATTTCGGAACAGGCTATTCGAGTCTGAGTTACTTAAAACAATTACATGTAGATGAAATCAAAATCGATAAGATGTTTGTAGAAGGCATTGAAGAAGCTACTTATAATTACAGACTTGTTAACAATATGATAGAGTTTGCAAAAAATAATTCTATCCGTATTTGCTGCGAAGGTGTTGAGGATATGCGTGAACTTGCGGTATTGGAAGGTCTGTCTCCGAGCATTATTCAGGGCTATTTATTTGATCATCCATGTGAAAAAGAGGAATTTGAACGTTCATATATTAATAATGAAACAGATGAATATAAAAAGCGCATGGAATTTGTTCAGAAATTATACGAGTATAAAGAAAAAATGCGTGTATTCTATTTTGATGCGAAGGACATTTTGCGGAAAACAAATCTGGGACTCTGGATTATTCGAATCAATGAAGAAGAGCAATATTTTGAAATGCATGCAGATGATACCATGGAACGTGTTATGTCCGTGGACAGAAAATATACACCGCAGGAGTGCTATCATTATTGGCATGACAGAATTAAAGAAGGATATCTTGATTATGTCAATAAAAATGTCCAGCACATGATTGAGGCAGATAAAGTCGTGCAGCTCCAGTATCCTTGGAATCATCCGACACAGGGAGAAGTCATTGTTCGGTGTACTGGTAGAAGAGTTGAAGACACGGACGGCATGATTACGCTGGAAGGATATCACAGAATTCTGAGCAATATTGAAGAGACGTAATTAGAAATAAGAGCTCTTACGAATGGTCATTCGTAAGAGCCTTTATATATCATAAGATATATAAAGACTATAGCGAACGGAGAAATCGCAATGCCGCCAAAGCAAAGAATAACAATGGTAAACGAGTTGCGCCACTGTCACTATATGCAATTATAAAAGAAATTCATGAGATAGAGCGGTTCCAGCTGATACAAATTGACGATATTAAAATAGAATTTCGTTTGATTGCAAAAGATAAATAACAGGCATTTTGGAAAGCCAAACAGAATGAAATCTTTTCCAGAAAAGGAGATTATGCTATACTGCTTGATAAATAAGTAAGAAAGGCAAGAGAAAAATCATGTATAAGTATATTCTTTTTGATTTGGATGGAACTTTGACAGATCCGGGACTGGGAATCACAAATTCTGTTATGTATGCATTAAAAAAATTTAATATTGATGTGGAGGAACGAGCATCTTTATATAAATTTATTGGTCCGCCACTTATGGATTCTTTTAAAATGTTCTATGGCTTTTCCGAAGAGGATAGTGAATTGGGAGTGAAATACTATCGAGAATATTTTAAAGAGCGCGGACTATATGAAAATGAAGTATATGATGGAATTGAAGAGTTATTGAAAGCATTAAAAGATCAAAATAAATCTCTTATTATCGCGACTTCAAAACCAGAAGAATTTGCAGTGGAAATTGTGAAACATTTTCATCTGGATCAATATTTTGATTTTGTGGCAGGTGCTACCATGGATAGTTCCCGAAGTAAAAAAGCAGATGTGATCGAATATGCAATAAAGAACTGTAATATTACAGATTTATCTTCAGCAATTATGATTGGTGATAGAGAACATGATATTTTAGGGGCGAAGCAGGTGGGATTAGACTCCATCGGTGTGTTATTTGGATATGGTAATTATGCAGAATTAGAAGCGGCCGGTGCAACACATATTGTAGAAAAACCGGCCGATATATTGCAGATTGTTGCAGGGGAAGATTTTTGATACGATTTTTTCTGGTGGGTCATAAGCAGTCTTTTGAAGTTAAACAGTGCATAAAAATAGTTTGGTTTTTTTTGCACTTTTTTTGATAAAGTTTAGAAAAAATCACATAATTGATTCCCTAAACGCGAAAAGTGTGGTAACATACACTTATGAGAGTCTTGATAACTCAATAAAGAGTTAGGTCTAAAGTTAGAAGAATCGGATTATGTGAAAGGTGGAAGTTGCAATATGGCAAGTGTATTAATCGTAGATGATGCAGCTTTTATGCGATTGACAATAAGACAGATGCTGGAGGCACATGGACATTCCGTAGCAGGTGAAGCAGCAAATGGCATAGAGGCTATAAGAAAATTTAAAGAGGTAAAACCAGATGTGGTATTACTTGATATTACCATGCCGGAGATGGACGGATTGGAAACCCTTAAGAGATTGAAAGAAGTGGATTCCAGAGCCAAGATTATTATTTGTACAGCTTTGGGGCATCAGGAGAAAGTGGCTCAGGCAATCGAATATGGAGCATCCGATTTTATTGTTAAGCCATTTGAAGTGAGCCGTCTGATGGCAGCACTTGATAAAGTGTTGAGCATGTAGATGCTATTATTAATTTTACAAGTAAGCCTTGCGGGAAGTGAGTTGAGTTTACTTCCTGGCAAGGCTTTTTTGGATTCATAGACAAGAAGAAATCAGTGATGAACAGGTAGAGAAGGCTTGGCAAATGTAGAAAATAAGTAAGGATGAAGCAGAAGAATTAGGGGGATACAGGGATGGATAGAGAAGAAGTTAAAAGAATGATGCAGACTCAGGAGAGCTATATATGTGAAAATCTGAAATTGCCTCAGGATTTGAAAGGTAATGCCAGGAAACTATGTTTTGAGTTCAATTCCAAATGGAATTCAGATGAAGAAAGTAAAAAAATCCTGGATCAGTTATTTGGAACAACAGGAGAGATTATGGCGGTGTCAGCACCATTTCATTGTGATTATGGATTCAATATTTTTCAAAAGCAATTCATATAGAGGATGATGTCTGGATTGGAGCAAATTCTGCCTATGTCTGTCAAAATCCTATCCAGAAATTACAGAAATGCTTCCAGGAATCTTATGTTCTGCAGTGGGGATGTTGATTGGGACAATTATTCAAGTAATCAAAGCAAAGAGAGAAAAGGTTCTTAAATAAGAATCTCCAGACTTAAAATATGGAGGGAAGAAATGCATTTTACATATTGCCCATATTGTGGGAAAAAATCAATTCAAAAAGAGATTGGAGATGAAGGATTAATTCCGTTCTGCTCTAATTGTAGTATCCCGTTGTGGGACATGTTTTCTACCTGCATTATCTGTGCTGTAGTAAATGAAAATCAGGAAATCGCATTGTTAAGACAGAATTATGTTTCAGAAAACAGTTATGTCTGTGTGGCGGGAGTTATGAAATTTGGCGAGTCAGCTGAAGAAACAGTTGTAAGAGAAATAAAAGAAGAACTTGGTCTGGATGTGAAACAGCTGCAATATATCAGAAGCTATCCTTATGAAAAAAAAGAAATGTTAATGCTGGGATATAAGGCGGTAGTTCGTAAAGATGAGTTTCGCCTTTCCGGAGAAGTGGATTCTGCAAAGTGGTTTAAATTTGATGAAGCATTACGTAAAATTCGGGAAGGCAGCATTGCCTGGGAACTGGTAAAAACGGTGATAGAAAGGAATTAGAGTATTTTTGAATATAATTGATTAGAATCGTTATTTTTCAAGGCTTGCAACACTTTTTTACAGGATTGTCAGGTTTCGTGGACGGATTTCCAAGGCTGTATGGCAGACTTTTTTGGAAGGATTTTATAGAATGAATCCATCGAAAAAATTCACAGGAGGATTTGGAAATGAAACAAATTTTAGGATATGTAAAAATGTTGAACCCTTTCAATAACCTGGAGGAAATGCCGGCAGTAATTTATACGATTAAAAAGGTACTGGCATTTATCGTACTCTATTGGGTGTCTGCCGTTTTAGGAGAAAGTGTGATTCTCGGAGGATTATATCTGGCTGGTTATGATGCCCTTCATGGTGTGATGCCAACAGGATTTGTTGCAGAGTTACTTTTGTATTATGGATTTGCAGTTTTCTTATTGGTGACAATATGGTATTGCAAAGGTATTGAAAAAAGAACCGTAAGTTCCATGGGATTTAATAAGAAAATTCCGGATTATCTGATTGGTGGAGTTGTTGCCATTGTTTTATTGGCAGTCATTATGGGAGTTTGTTGTGTTTTAGGTGGAATTTCCTATGAGGGAGTGGGAAAAGAAATAAACGGAGTTTATATGATTGGATTACTGGCAGGGCTGGTGGTACAGAGTGCAGCAGAAGAGGCATTGTCCAGAGGATTTTTGATGAATTCATTAGCAAAGAAAATTCCAGTACCTCTTGCTGTATTTGTAAGTGCGACTGCTTTTGCTTTTCCGCATTTTTCATCTCTGATGGAAGCTCCAATACAGTATTGTATCGTTGGAATTGTAAATCTGTATCTGATTTCCATTATTTTCTCTATGCTGATGCTGTGCAGATCGAATATTTGGATTGCCTGTGGATTACATGGTGTATGGAATTTCTTATTATATGGAATATTTGGACTGACTTTAAGTGGTAGTGAAACCGCAGGTCAGGGTGTTCTTAACTTCAAAGTAGAGTCAGCAAATCTGATTAATGGTGGAGCATATGGCATCGAAGCCAGTATTATTACCACAGTGGTCTTAGGAATTGTGGCGGCATTACTTTATGTATATTGGAATAAGAAAAAGGGAGTAGCACATGGAATTTAATAATCGTTTATATGAACTTCGTAAACAAAAAGGATTGTCTCAGGAAGAGCTGGCGAACAGACTGAACGTCTCTAGACAGACCATTTCAAAATGGGAGGTAGGTGACTCTACACCGGATATGGATAAATTGGTGGCAATCAGTGATCTTTTTGGGATTTCATTGGATGAACTGGTGTTGGGGAAAGACTCCGTGGAAAAGGGAGTTTTTGCACAAGAGAATTTGGACAGACACAAAGTGGCTGATAAGTCAGAAAAATTTGCAGAGATTGCAAGAGTCCTGGAAGAACGAGTGGTGACTACTGACAATAAGAAGAAAGCCAAAAAAGGATTAAAAATTGCGGGAATTATACTTGGAATTTTTTTGGCAATTGATCTACTCTCTATGATTATTTATTTTGTAATGTATGGAGTCCCAAAATAAATTGAAATACTTTGAATTGGAGAATTGCTTTTTCAAAAATCCCATGATACTATAAAGAAAAAGAACGTTTTGAAGAAAGGTGGGATGAGTATGAGCAGTATTTCTGGTATTAACAGTTCCTATACAGATTATGGCAAATTTGCCAGTGGAAAACAGATTCAGAATGCTTCAGATGGTGCGGCGGAACTGGCGATTATACAGAAGCAGGAATCCCAGATTACGAAATATGATACAGGGGCGGATAATACAAAGGCTGCAACTGGTTTGGCGAATATTGCAGATGGTGCATTGTCTGGAATCAATGATTATCTGGGAAGAATTTACGAGTTATCCATTAGAAGTATGAATGGTCTGATGTCTAACTCTGATAAAGCAAGCATTCAGGCTGAGATTGATCAGATGAAGCAGGGAATTGAACAGATTGCAGGAACTGCCAAGTATAATGAAACCTATTTATTGAATGGTTCAGGTTCCGTTAATGTGGCTACAGGACATGGCAGTATGAGCGTAGATACTTCTAACATGACCTTAAAGGCTCTTGGAATTGAAGACTACAACATTATGGGGGATTTCGATCTGAAAGACCTTGAAGATGCCATGGAGAAAGTCAATAAGAGCCGTAGTAAAATTGGTGCTCAGACCAATGCATTAGAATATGCTTATAATTATTCTACTAACGCATCTTTGAATATGAATGTTTCTCAGAGCCGCATAGAGGATTTGGACTATCCGCAGGCAATTTCCGAACAGAAGAAGCAGGAGACTTTGCAGACATATTCTATCATGATGCAGAAGAAACAAATGCAGAATCAAGCAACATTCATGCAGAATATGTTGATCTAGTAATCGGCAGTTTCATAATTTGACAGGTGAAAGAATAAATGAAGTAGAAATAAGGCGTCTTTCTATGAGTAGAACTCATTGGAAGACGCCTGTTTGTGTTGTTTAGGCTTTTCGCTTTTTTCGATATAAGGTTACAGTAATTACAAATTCCAAAATATAAAGTACAATCCAGCGCAGATTGATAAAAGTGATCCATTTATACCCAGTGTGTAGAGCAGAGCTGGTGTAAGTAGTAATGACTGGGGATTTTAGGGGAATAAGGACAAATAGGATCTATTCATTGACTTTTTGAAAAATCCAGATAGAATGATTAAGTGAAAGAAAAGGAAATGGAGAAATGATATGATTCATTTATTATTAGCTGTCATTTATTTAGCATTTATCAGTCTGGGACTGCCAGACTGTCTGTTGGGATCTGCATGGCCGGTGATTTATCAGGAGATGAATGTGCCGGTATCTTATGCTGGAGCCATTTCCATGGTAATTTCGGCAGGGACAATTGTATCCAGTTTACAAAGTGAGCGATTAATTAAAAAACTTGGTACGGGAAAACTAACGGCTCTTAGTGTACTACTCACGGCAGTGGCGCTATGGGGATTTTCTGTTTGCAACAGTTTTTGGATGCTGACTTTATGGGCAATTCCTTATGGACTGGGAGCAGGAAGTGTGGATGCAGCGTTAAATAATTATGTTGCATTGCATTATAAAAGTCACCATATGAGCTGGCTTCATTGTATGTGGGGGATCGGAGCCAGCGTGGGACCATATATTATGAGCTTTGCGTTGACCCAGAACATGGGATGGAATGTTGGTTATCGTATCGTTTCCGTAGTACAGATCATATTGACTTTCTTCTTATTTGTTAGTCTTCCACTTTGGAAAGGAAAAGAACATACAGGGGGCTTGGAAGAAAAAAAGACCGACAAGGAAAAAGTTCTTTCTATAAAGGAAATTATAAGGATTCCAGGTGCAAAACAGGTATTTTTGATGTTTTTCTGTTACTGTGCATTGGAGAGTACTGCAGGTCTTTGGGCGAGCAGTTATCTGGTACTTAAACATGGGCTTGGTGTAGAGGTGGCGGCAAGTTTTGGAAGTCTCTTCTATGTAGGCCTTACGGTGGGACGAGCAATCAGTGGTTTTGTGGCCATGAGATTAAAGGATGATCAGATGATTCGTCTGGGGCAGATGATACTTTTGGCAGGAATCTTTTTGATTTGTCTGCCATTGGGATATCAGGTGGCCTTAGTGGGGCTGGTGGTGACCGGTCTTGGATGCGCTCCGATTTATCCGTGCATTGTTCATTCTACTCCATCAAACTTCGGAGCCGATAAATCCCAGGCCGTAGTAGGTGTGCAGATGGCTTGTGCTTATGTGGGAACTATGGTGATGCCGCCTGTTTTTGGCTTCCTAGCCAATTACATTAGTGTGGGATTTTATCCAGTTTATCTGAGCGTATTGTTATTTATTATGATGTTTATGCATATTCAGCTTAATAGAGCGCTTCATCGAAATTGATGTTCACAAAATGTATTTAGAAGAATGATTAAATTCAGAAAGGAAATCATGGAAGATTTAGAAAGACTTCAAAAACAGTTCGATTTTTTTCGGGAAATTGATAAGGAAAAATTTATTGGAAGACAGACCTATCTGTCCGATGGCATTCGGAAAGAAAACGATGCAGAACATGCATGGCATATGGCAATTATGACGATTTTATTAAGTGAATATGCCAATGAAGAAATTGATGTCTTAAAGACAGTTACCATGCTGCTGATTCATGATATTGTAGAGATTGACGCAGGTGATACCTATGCCTATGACGAAGAGGCTAAGAAAACCCAGAGGCAGAGAGAAGAGAAGGCAGCAGATCGAATCTTTGGAATTCTGCCAGAAGATCAGCAGAAGAAATTTCGGGAGCTTTGGGAGGAATTTGAAGCAGGAGAAACACCAGAGGCTAAGTTTGCACGAACTATGGACAATATTCAGCCTATGATGTTAAATGACGCAACTGGAGGAAAAGCCTGGTTGGAACATGGTGTCAGACTTTCACAGGTCATGGGCAGAAATAAAAAGACTGCTGAAGGTTCCAGAGAACTCTGGAACTATGTACACCAGGAATTTATAGAAGAAAATGTAGGAAAAGGAACTATTAAAAAAGACTAGAATAAAATAAATCAATGAAATTGATTAAAAATAATCATTTACTATTGACTCCTAAATGCATAAAATAATATCATCAAATTTGATATTATTTAATTTGTTAATTGCTTCGCCATATCAAAGCGCGAAGTTTGATCAATTGTAATTTGCAGCAAGGAGGAGTCACAATGAAAAATGTAGAAAAATATAAACGTCAGTATTTTATGCCGCCAGTGGTTTCTATGGACTGGGCCAAGAAAGATCATATAGAGAAAGCACCAATCTGGTGTTCGGTAGACTTACGAGATGGAAATCAGGCACTGATCGAGCCAATGGGGCTGGAAGAGAAGATTGAATTTTTCCAGATGTTAGTTGATATTGGCTTTAAAGAAATTGAAGTGGGATTTCCAGCAGCTTCTGAAACAGAATTTGATTTTGTAAGGGCATTGATTGAACGGAATATGATTCCGGAAGATGTGACCATTCAGGTACTGACCCAGGCAAGAGAACATATTATAAAGAAGACTTTTGAAGCGCTTCAGGGAGCGCCTCAGGCAGTGGTGCATTTGTACAATTCCACCTCTGTGGCGCAGAGAGAGCAGGTTTTCCGAAAAGATAAAGAAGAAATTAAGAAACTTGCAGTGGATGGTGCAAAGTTATTAAAAGGACTGGCAGAGCAGACAGATGGACATTTCCTGTTTGAGTACAGCCCAGAAAGTTTTCATGGTACAGAAGTGGAGTATGCTTTGGAAGTATGTAATGCAGTTTTGGATGTGTGGGAGCCGACAGAAGAAAAAAAGGCTATTATCAACATTCCAGCCACAGTAGAGACTGCTATGCCCCATGTATTTGCTTCGCAGATCGAATATATGAGCAAGAACTTGAAATTCAGGGATAACGTGGTATTAAGTGTTCACCCTCATAATGACAGAGGTTGCGGAGTCAGCGATGCGGAGTTAAGTATTTTGGCAGGAGCCGACAGAATTGAAGGTACATTGTTTGGAAATGGAGAACGTACTGGAAACGTGGATATCATTACCATTGCCATGAATCTTTATTCCTATGGAACAGAACCAGAGCTGGATTTTTCCAATATGCCGGAAATTCGAGAAAAATACCAGCGGCTTACCAGAATGCAGGTGAATGATCGTCAGCCATATGCTGGAGATCTGGTATTTACCGCTTTTTCTGGTTCTCATCAGGATGCTATTGCAAAGGGTATGAATCTTCGGGAAGAAAATAACTGGCATTCATGGACAGTGCCATATCTCCCAATTGACCCGATGGATGTGGGCAGAACTTATGATGCGGATGTAATCCGAATTAACAGTCAGTCTGGAAAAGGTGGAGTGGCTTATATCTTAAAACAGAATTATTCTATTTCTATTCCAGATCAGATGAAAGAGGAAGTAGGTTATGCAGTAAAACAGGTTTCTGATGAAGAACACAAAGAATTGTCTCCACAGTGGGTTTATGATATTTTTACAGAACAGTATGTGAATTATATGCCTCACTTTACCATATCCGAGTGCCATTTTAAGCAGGAAAAAGGCATTTTTGCAGAGACCACTATTTGCTGTGGAGAGAAAAAGACCATTGTGGATGCTAATGGAAATGGTCGTCTGGATGCGGTCAGCAATACAATTAAGCAGTATTTTGATATTAGTTACGAGTTGTCTGTATATGAAGAACATGCGCTGTCTACCGGTTCTTCTTCCAAGGCAGTTGCCTATGTAGGAATCTGTTGCCAGGGAATCTTCTATTGGGGCGTTGGCGTGGATGAAGATATCATTAAGGCATCCATTCATGCCCTGGTTGTAGCAGTCAATAAGCTTCCAATGATTGCAAAGGATGAGAAAGTCAAGGATGACCGGCTGGTTACTATGATCAATTACATACAGATGAATTATTCAACAGTTACATTAGAAGATATGGCAAAGGAGTTTCATTTGTCCAGCCCATATCTTTCCAAGTATATTAAAGATAAATCTGGTAAAACCTTTGGGGAGCATGTGGCACAGATTCGCATGAAACGGGCAAAAACTTTACTGAAAAATGGAAATATGTCCGTGGAAAATATTGCAGAGGCAGTGGGATATCCAAATGTAGAGCATTTTATTCGGCTGTTCAAAAAGAACTACCAGATGACACCGACTCAGTATCGGAATCAGTATCAATAATTATTAGAAATGAAGTTGCGTTCAACGATACGATTTGTTAAAATGCTCTTGAGGTAGCCATATGAGCATAGAAAGAGTGAAAAGGCAAATTTGCCTATTGTTAAGCATCATAACCATATTGTCAGGCATGTGTTTGGTTTCAGAACAGACAGATGCCTGCTTTTTGTTACCTGGTATGCGTGAACAGGTCCAGTGGATATTTTGGGAGCTGCCTGGTATGAGTGAACAGATTCAATGGACAACTGAAGTTGACCAGGGCGTTGTTCTTGTGGCAGCAGATGTACTTTCTGAACCAGAGTTCTCCTGCACAGGAGAAATGTTGGGATTAAACAGGGGATTTTCTGCTCAACAGACATTCATACGTTTTCTGGGAGGACTTCGCAATAAGACTATATTGGCACTTTCATTTGTGGGGCTGTTCTTATTTATTTTAATCTTGTTTCCGATGGCCGTGTATCAGTTTGGTTTTTGTAAAAAACCGGGGCACACTGTCATCATACAATATATTCACAGTCTGGATGGCAAAAAGAGTCTCTATTACAATATTTAATTAAGAAGCCTATGTGAGTTATAGGTTTATTTGTGTACAATAAAATATTGTGATGGAGGAACATAATTATGCAGATCGAATATATTTTAGTGGCTATTATGGCACTGCTCATGTTGGCAGCAGCTGTCTGGGGATGGTGCAGCCGGCCTTGCAAGAAAATTCGGGATTCCTCAGCTTGTGGTAGGACTTACCATTGTTGCTATGGGAACAAGTGCACCGGAAGCAGCAGTTAGTATTACGGCTGCGTTAAAGGGAAATGCAGATATTGGAATTGGAAATGTTGTTGGAAGTAACATTTTAAACATACTTATTATTTTAGGATTGACGGCAGTAATTACTTCTGTTGCAATTCAAAAATCTACATTTTTTATTGAAATTCCGTACATGATATTAATTACAGTAGTGTTGATTGTCATGGGTAAGATCGGAGGAGAGGTAAGCAGAATCGAAGGAGTAATCCTGTGGGTGCTTTTCATTATTTATCTTGCTTATTTATTTGTACTGGCAAGAAAAGGAAAAGATGAGAAGCAGGAAGAAGAAACAAAAAGTATTCCAAAGTTGCTCCTGTCAGCGGTTGTGGGTGGTGTTGTAGTAGTTTTGGGAAGTAACGTAACGGTAGACAGTGCTACAGAAATTGCTACCATGCTAGGATTAAGTGAGCGTTTTATTGGACTGACGATTGTAGCATTAGGTACTTCCCTTCCAGAATTGGTAACATCTGTTACTGCTGCAAAGAAAGGAAATGCAGACATTGCCATTGGAAATATCGTGGGAAGTAATATTTTCAATATTTTGTTCGTAATTGGAACTGCATCTATTATTACACCAATTAATTACGCGCCGGGATTTTTAATTGATGTTATTATTGCGATTGCAGCAGGCGTTCTGTTATGGATTTCTGTGGCAAAACGCAACGAACTTAGAAGACCTTGGGGCGTGGTAATGCTTTTGGCATATGCAGGTTACTTTGTATATCTGATGCTTTAGTTTATGATGACAACATGGAAGATAAATATTTTTAAGAAAGAGGTAATTACAATGCGTAAAACAAAAATTATTTGTACATTAGGCCCTGCAACAGATTCTGATGAGATCTTAGAACAGTTGATCAGAGAAGGCATGGATGTTGCTCGTATGAATTTTTCTCATGGAAGTCATGAGGAACATAAGGGAAGAATTGAACAGCTGAGAAGAATTAGTGATAAATGTAAGAAACCAGTGGCAATTATCCTGGATACAAAAGGACCAGAAATACGTACGAAGAATTTTGTAGAGGGAAAGGTTACTCTTCAGACAGGTCAGAGATTCACACTGGCATGTGATGAAGTAGAGGGCGATCAGAATCAGGTTAGTGTGACATATGAGAATCTGTATCAGGATCTGGTACCGGGAAATACGGTTCTGATTGATGATGGATTAGTGGAAATGGAAGTAGAGTCCATTGAAGGCAAGAAGATTCACTGCATTGTAAAAAATGATGGAGATGTATCTAATCATAAGGGTGTGAACCTTCCAAATATTCACATTAATCTGCCATATATGAGTGACCGTGATAAGAGTGATTTGTTATTTGGAATTGAACATGGTGTAAATTTTGTTGCAGCTTCCTTTGTAAGAACTGCAGAGGATGTAATGCAGATTAGACGTTTTCTACAGGAAAATGGTGGAGAAAAGATTAATATTATTTCTAAGATCGAAAATAGAGAAGGTGTAGATAATATTGACGCTATTATTGAAACTTCGGATGCCATTATGGTTGCCAGAGGGGATATGGGAGTAGAGCTTCCGGAAGAAGAAGTACCGGTTGTTCAGAAGATGATCATTAAGAAGGTTTATGAATCAGGAAAACAGGTTATTACAGCTACTCAGATGTTAGACTCCATGATGAAAAAACCAAGACCTACCAGAGCTGAGGCAACAGATGTAGCAAATGCGGTTTATGATGGAACCAGTGCTATCATGTTATCAGGGGAAACTGCGGCAGGTAAATTCCCTGTAGAAGCAGTAAAAATGATGGTTCGTATTGCTACTAGAACGGAAAATGACATTGATTATGAAAAACGATTCTATGAGAGGGCAAGAGTTGACAATTTGAATATAACAGATGCAATCTGCCATGCAACTTGTACTACCGCTTATCATTTGGGGGCAAGAGCAATTCTGACAGTTACCCAGTCCGGTTACTCTGCCCGGATGATTTCCAGATATCGTCCGGCATGTAATATTATTGCAGGTTGTACCACCAAGGAAGTATGTCAGCAATTAAGCATGGTATGGGGAGTGACACCGATCATGCTAGAAAAGAAAGACGAAACCTTTGATTTGTTCCATCATGCAATTGATACTGCAAAGGAAAATGGTCTGTTAGAAGCGGGAGATTTAACCGTAATTACTTCCGGAGTTCCACTTGGAATGTCAGGAACCACCAATATGATCAAAGTAGATGTGGTTGGAGAATAAGGGTTTAATTTTATTAAAAATGGGTTGCTTTTTTTATGGAAGCAAGTTATAATTGCAAAGTGAGTTTATAAGACAGATGGGATTATCAAATTCACTTTCTGCGGGTATGGCGGAATTGGCAGACGCGCTAGATTTAGGTTCTAGTGTCCACGACGTGCAGGTTCAAGTCCTGTTACCCGCATTGATAAAAAAGAACGGGAAATCAATAAAAAAGAGCTGAAAGTATTGAGAAATCAATGTTTTTCGGCTCTTTTTCTTCGACAAAATTTTAAATGAATTAATAAGATTTTGTCATATAAAATTAATTTTTTGTCATAGAATTTGTCATGACAAAAGAGCTTCTGCTAACTTTTCAGCAGCTTTTTGTTGCGACTTCTTTTTATCTTCTTCTAAAGCATGTCTATAGACTGTTTTCATAACGTGATCCGTCTCCCATCCCCCCATGGCAATAATATCTACCTCTGGAATGTTCATAGCAGA
>JBGVLD010000025.1:0-5412 GCA_045124075.1 Agathobacter sp. | reverse complement strand
GCTCAGGTAGTAGAATTTGCCGAAGAAAATGGTCTGGATTACATCAATTATATTCCACTTCAGGATGAAATTGGACTGGATATGTCGGTAGATACCTATGATGCAGGACTTCACTTAAATACTTCCGGTGCTGAAAAAATGGCAGATTATTTTGGTGCATGGCTAGTTGAAAACTACGATCTGACAGACTATAGGCAGGATGAAGAAGTGGCTGCAATCTGGAAGCAAAAAGTAGATTTTTATAATGAAATGAAGCAGGCTCAGCATGATGAGCTGGAAAAATATGGAGAACTCAGAAGTTTTGGAGCAAATGCGATTCAGGATTAGGAGGAAATTAAAATGAAAAAAGCAAAAGTATTATTGATTACTATGTTAACAGTTGGAACTTTATTAACTGGATGTGGTGGTGGAGATGCAAACTCCGGTGCGAACAGTAGTAAGACCTCACAGGCGTCAGATGATACTGTTAAGAAACCATCCAACGGATATAAATTCGACTTAAAAGGAACCACAGTAGCTATGAATGCAGAGATGGCACCAATCGTCGAGGCATTAGGAGAGGCTGATAACTATTTTGAATCAGAGTCCTGTGCATTCCAGGGAATGGATAAAGTGTATACCTATGGAAGTGTTGTTATTACCACTTATCCAGAAAATAAAATTGATTATGTTTATACCATCGAGTTAAAAGATGATACGGTAACTACACAGGAAGGTCTCTACATTGGAGCAACAAAGGATGATGTCATCGCAAAATACGGCGAAGCTACAACTTCTACCGACAATGCTCTTGTTTATGAGAAAGATGACAGCAAACTGTCCTTTATCATGGATGATGGAACAACTGTAAGCAGCATTACTTACACTGCAATTACAGAATAATTTTTGAAAGCTGGGATTTCATGCAGACAGAAGTAATAAAAATTGATCCAGAACATATGGATCTGGAAGAAATGAAACGGGCAGGAAAATTCCTTGCAAAAGGAGAACTGGTAGCATTTCCAACGGAGACTGTTTATGGTCTGGGAGGAGATGCTCTAAATCCCGAAGCGGCAGGAAAAATTTACGCGGCAAAGGGGCGCCCTTCTGACAATCCATTAATTGTGCATATTGCAGATGTATCTGATCTGGAAAGAATCGTAACAGAGGTACCGGAGCAAGCAAAGAAACTGGCAGAAGCTTTCTGGCCTGGCCCCCTTACCATGATTTTTTGGAAAAAGGATCAGGTACCGGATGCTACGACAGGAGGCATGGATACAGTTGCTGTTCGTATGCCGAATCACCCGGTTGCGTTAGAACTGATTCGCCAGAGTGGCTGTCTGATTGCGGCTCCTAGTGCAAACACTTCTGGAAGACCAAGTCCCACAGAGGCTGCCCATGTGGCAGAGGATATGGACGGACGGATTCCAATGATTTTAGATGGGGGAAGTGTCAATATCGGAATTGAATCTACAATTATTGATTTGACAGAAGAAATCCCTATGGTACTGCGTCCAGGATATATTACTCCGGAAATGCTTTCCGAAGTATTGGGAGAGCCGGTTATTTTGGATCCGGGAATCGTAGCAGAAGACGATACGAAAAAGCCGAAGGCTCCGGGCATGAAGTACAAACACTATGCGCCAAAGGCAGATATGATTATCGTGGATGGAACTTCGGAGTCAGTGATTGCAAAGATTAATGAGCTGGCAGAAGAAGCAGGAAAACAGGGGAAAAAGACAGCGGTTATCGCGACAGAAGAAACAAGGAATCGATATAAGGCAGATGTGGTTCTTTCCATAGGAAGCAGAGAAGATGAAGATTCTATTGCCCGGCATTTATATCATATTTTACGAGAGTGTGACGAGTTGTCTGTAGGATGCATTTATTCCGAATGTTTCTCTACTCCAAGAATCGGGCAGGCAATTATGAACCGTTTGTTAAAAGCAGCGGCACATCAGGTTATACAGGTGTAAGAAAAGGGAGAGGGTTAATATATGAAGGAGTACAACAGAATTATATTTGTTGGGCAGTCTGGCAGTAGCAGGGCACCAATGGCTGCTGGTATACTAAAAGAATTTACCTTGAATCATCCAATAGAGATTCTGGCAAGAGGCATGGTGGTGCTTTTTCCGGAACCAATCAATCAAAAAGCCGAGGCAGTGCTTATCAGCAATGGAATTAATCCAGAAGGATATACATCTGTACAACTGTCTGGAGAGGATATTTCGAAGGATACTCTGGTCATTGTAATGGAGCAGGGACAGAGAGTGAAAGTTTTAGAACAGTTTGAAAATGCTGTGGAAGAAAATGTCCAGGTATTGACGGAATTGGTAGGTGACGAATTGGAAATTCTCAATCCTTATGGAGGAACACTGGCGGCCTATGGATTGTGTTATGAAACCCTGCGTAAATCCATCAAGAAATTGGTGAAGCTATTAAATGAAGGAGAATAGACATGGCAAAAGTGGTGGTAATGGATCATCCCTTAATTCAGCATAAGATTGGAATTATGAGAAGAACAGAGACTGGTTCTAAGGAATTCCGTACTTTAGTAAGCGAAGTGGCAATGTTACAGTGTTATGAAGCTACCAGAGGCCTAGAGTTAGAAGAAGTTGAAATCGAGACTCCAATCTGCAGGACAACTGTTAAAGAATTAAAGGGCAAGAAACTGGCAATCGTACCAATCCTTCGTGCTGGACTTGGGATGGTGGATGGAATGCTTCAAATGATTCCTGCTGCAAAAGTAGGACATATTGGATTATATCGAAACGAAGAAACCGCAGAGCCAGTGGAATATTTCTGTAAACTTCCGGCAGACTGTGTTAACCGGGAAGTATTCGTTGTGGATCCTATGCTGGCAACTGGAGGCTCTGCAGTAGAAGCCATTCAGATGTTAAAGAAGCGGGGCATTACAAAAATCCATTTCATCTGTATTATTGCAGCTCCGGAAGGGATTCAGAAGGTGACAGAGGCTCACCCGGATGTGGACTTATACATCGGAGCATTAGATGAGCGTCTGAATGAGAAGAAGTATATTGTTCCTGGTCTGGGCGATGCAGGAGATCGAATTTTCGGTACAAAGTAAGAGGGGAAGCATATGGCAAAAAGAGAAGATTACATCTGTTGGGATGAATATTTTATGGGAGTGGCAAAATTATCTGCGCTCCGTTCCAAGGATCCAAATACACAGGTAGGAGCTTGTATCGTAAGTGAAGAACACAAAATCCTTTCTATGGGCTACAATGGATTTCCTCTGGGATGTTCTGACGATGAGTTTACCTGGGAGAGAGAAGGAGAAGATAATAAGTATTTCTACTCTACTCACAGCGAGTTGAATGCCATTTTGAATTACCGGGGTGGAAGCTTAGAAGGTGCCCTTATGTATGTAACTCTTTTTCCATGTAATGAGTGTGCTAAGGCAATTATCCAATCCGGGATCCGGGAAATTATCTATGATGATGATAAATACGAATTCACTGCAGGTGTCATTGCTTCTAAGCGTATGTTAAAGGCAGCTGGAGTGAACTTCCGGAGATATGAGCGCACAGGCCGTGAAGTGAAGATTGATCTATAAGAAGTGAATAGAAAATAAATATGAAATTGGGATAGAACCACCGTAGAGCATGGGCTTTATGGTGGTTTTTTGAATGATTTTCCAATATTGGATAATTATGTATTATGCTAATTTTTTCTCCAGAAAAAGTAATTTTATGGACATTTTGTGTAAAACTGTTATAATAGAGATAGTTTTATTGTGGAAAAAATAAATCTTCCTATCAGAAAACTGGATATAAGAAATAGAAAAGGTAATGATATGAAAAAAGAAGATCGTCAGGTTTGGGAAGCCATGACCATGGTGTTTCAGTTTGGACTGAATATGCTGGTTCCAATTTTCTTATGTACCATGCTGGGGGTATGGGTGTCAGAGAAGATCGGGGTTTCATGGATTGTAATCATTTTCTTTTTTGTAGGTGCGCTGGCCGGATATACGAATATATTTAAAATGGCAAAGCGGCTGATGAAGGATGATAAGGATGTTAAAAAGGATAAATAATGCATTACCGGGGCTGGTTATGGGGATTCTGATATGGGGAATTCTGATTCAGTTTACCGGAGTATGGTTCGTAGAGGACAAGCTGAGATATTCTATCGGTTTGTGGTTCGGGATTGCCGTTGCCATTGGAATGGCAGTGAATCTCGCAGTAGTAATATATGACTCCGTTTCCTTAGGAGACTCGGAACATGCCAATCGCAGGATTGTTGCGAAATCAGTTTTACGCTATGCAGTCGTAGTGATCCTGTTTTTTATATTGGGCTATTTTAATCTTGGAAATTTGTTTGCCGCCTTTTTAGGAGTGCTGGGACTGAAAATGTCTGCTTATATGCAGCCCCTGTTTGAAAAGGTATCGAACAAATTAAGCGGAAGAACTGATGCGGCTTCCTGCGAAGATGATAGTGAAAATTCAGATAAGGAGGTGACATTGTGAATCAGGGAATCTTATTGTCAGCAGATATTGACTTTATGATACACGGGATATTACCTGTGAATTTCTTTGGTCAGACTGTTTACATTACTACATCTCATGCCTGTATTGTGATCGTAATGGCAATTATGATAATTTTTGCCATAATAGCGAATCGAAAATTAAAGAAGGCAAAAGAGATACCGGATGGCTTTCAGAATGTAGTCGAACTTATTGTAGAGAAGTTAGATGGAATGGTTGAAAGCACCATGGGAAAATGGGCGCCGCGATTTGTAAATTATATCAGCACCATTTTTATCTTTATTCTTATGAGTAATATTTCCGGTTTATTTGGTTTAAGACCGCCAACAGCAGATTATGGTACAACTTTAGCACTGGGTCTTATTACATTTTGCATGATTCACTTTAACAAGATTAAGCATCAAAGTGCCAAGACAATCTGGACAGATATGTGTTCGCCATTACCGCCTTGGCTGCCAATCTGGCTGCCAATCAACGTGATAAGCGAAATCGCAGTTCCGATTTCCTTATCTTTGCGACTTTTTGCCAACGTACTTTCTGGAACTGTTATGATGGCATTGGTGTATGGACTGCTTGGAATAATCGCTACGGCTTGGCCAGCAGCACTTCACGTATATTTTGATTTGTTCTCAGGAGCAATTCAGACTTACGTATTCTGTATGTTAACTATGACATACGTTTCGAATGCATGTGATACAGAATAATAACAAATTTTTATATTTTAAGGAGGACTTCTATTATGGATATTACAGGACAGGATTTAATCAGAGCATGCTCCGCAATTGGTGCAGGATTAGCAGTTATCGCAGGTATCGGACCTGGTATTGGACAGGGTATCGCAGCCGGACATGGTGCTGCAGCAGTAGGTAGAAACCCAGGAGCAAGAGGACAGATTATGTCTACCATGCTTTTAGGACAGGCGGTA
>JBGVLD010000024.1:0-49410 GCA_045124075.1 Agathobacter sp. | reverse complement strand
GAAAAAAATGATGGTAAAAATTCAATGATTTTTCTGCATATGTCCAACGAAGTAAAATATGCGTTTTTTTGAGCTGAAAATAAGCGGATTTGAAGAGAACGGAGATTTTTTTGGACATAGAGTCGCAAAAAAATTGTATATGTAAAATCTTCTGAAATTCTCCTGTAAAGTCTGTTTTTAACTATTAAAAAAAGAAAAGATGATATGAGTGAAAAATTCAGGCATGGGATGAAAATATCCCATGCTTTTGCTGTATATTCCAAATTCAGAGAAAATGGCGTAAATAAGGGGGATTCATGAAAACAATCGCAATCATTGATGATGATATTCATATTGGAGATATGTTGGCTGAAGTGCTGACGCAGGAGGGCTATTCCGTCCTTCGTGCGTATTCAGGAACAGAAGCATTATATCTTCTTTCACAAAATAAACTGGATTTAGTTCTGCTGGATTTGATGTTGCCCGGACTGTCTGGTGAAGAAGTCCTACCACATATTAAGAATATTCCTGTCATCGTTCTCAGCGCAAAAGTGGATATACAGGATAAAGTAAATCTTCTTCTTGGCGGTGCCGCTGATTATAATTGGAAATTACAATTCAATTATGAGGACAAGATATCCCGAACACAAATGGTAAAATAGGAGTCCGATATAATTATTATACCTGTAATAATAGAAAACGAAAATTGATATAGCGATTCAGTAAAATGAAAAAAGAGAAGGATTATCCCCTCTCTTTTGGTTCTTCTGCAGTTTTAAAAAAGAGCACCCGTAGATGCCTTGATTTTATCTATCCCGTTCTGCAACAAATTCTTCCACGAGACGCTGTACATCATCCAGGCAGGCACCGCAAGCGGTTCCTACGCTGGTGGCCTCCTGAACTTCTTCTAAAGTATTAGCACCGTTATCTACCGCTTCTTTGATCATGCCATTTGTAATGCTGTAACAACTGCAGACAATTTTATTAAGATCCATATTCTGTACCATCCTTTCGGAAATAGGGTGTGCAGGATGCGGAAAAATATACTCACGGTTTGCAGTTCCCGCAAGGTTCATATCCCATATTGACAACTTCATCTCTTGTTCCAGTGAATTCTTCTTTGTTGCTGTCGCTCATTTTGGGAATACTGGAGCAATCTGGTAAATGAAATTTTCTGGTGCTGATGTTCAAAATGTATGTAGATTCATCAGTATTCTCAGTTTCTCCAATGATTTCAGAGTCTTTGTTTCCTGTAAATTCAGTTTCCTCCCCGGAAGAATAATCATTGCATGGCGGAACATTCCAGGTGATAGAAGTGCCGTCAGAAATCGCAGTAACAGTACCCTGTATATCCGTCCGAAAAACAGGGATTTCCATGGAAGAGAGCTTTTCCATGGTCTCTTCGTGAGGGTGGCCGTGAGCATTGTCTGCCCCACAGCTTATAACAGCAAATTCTGGAACAGAAGCCTGTAAAAAATCCCAACTGGTGGAGCTGGCGGAACCGTGATGTCCCAGACAGAGAACATCGCAGGAAAGATCAATACCGGAATTTATCATGGCGGATTCGCTTTCGTATTCCGCATCTCCCATGAAAATAAAATTATCTTCTCCGTTTGTTAGTTTGATGGCGATAGAATTGTTGTTGCTGTCGTTGTAAGTAGTATCTGGAGAAAGGATAGTAAAAGTTCCAGAACCAAAATGATAAGTGGTTCCCACTTCTGGATGATTGACGGTCAATCCCTGGTTTGCAACGGCACTCTGAAAGGATTCGTATAAACGGGAATTATGTACATAATCGGCACCGATTACGGTTTCTACTGGAAAGGCATAAAGGCATCCAATCAAACCGCTGACATGATCGGAATCATAGTGAGAAGAAATCAGATAATCAATTTTATCAACTCCCTGCTTTTTCAGATAAGAAATTACGTAAGCGGAATAATTCTGGTCTCCACCATCATAGATCAGTACTTCATCTTCGGACATGACAAGAATCGATAATCCCTGGCCTACATCCAAAAAATGAATTTCCATTTGTCCTGCTGAGACAGGAGTATTAGAGGAGTCTTGCGAGTCTTTTGCTTCGGAATCTTTCGACAAAGTGCTATCCGGATTCTCATTGGAAGTATGGTACTGTGATTCAGATGAAAAAGGTTTCTGTGTTTCTGAGGAAGTGAGATCAGTTCCGCAGGCAGAAAGTAGTAAGGTGGAAAAAAGCAATATAGTAGAAAAAAGCAATATAGTAGAAAAAAGCAGACAAGCGCAGTGGCTTGTGAATCTTGAAAATCTTGGCTTTGGTTTATGGAAAGTATTCATAATGAAACTCCTTTAGATTAAGATTGTTCATAGTAATTATAAGAGTATTATAATATTGCCAGAATCTAGGAACAGTATAGCATGAAGCTCAATGCTGGTAAAACAAAAAATGTCAGTTGATTTTTCCTCTTTTTCTATCTAAAATAGAAGGTAGAAAAAGTGGATTTTTTATTGGAAAATTGCAATCAATTCTATATTTGGAGGCGGTATTTTGGATCAGGAACGTATGCGCTATTTTGAGCAACTGTCAGAGCTGTATCCCACAATTGGAAAAGCATCAGCTGAAATCATTAATTTACAGTCAATTCTATATTTACCAAAGGGAACTGAGCATTTTCTTTCTGATATTCATGGAGAGCATGAGGCTTTTTCCCATGTGCTCCGCAATGGATCAGGAGCGGTCAGAAAGAAAATCGATGATGTATTTGGTCATACCTTAAGTACAGCAGATAAAGCGTCCTTAGCTACGTTAATTTATTATCCAAGCAGAAAAATTGAACTGGTAAAGAAACAGGAGCCGGATATGGAGAACTGGTACAAGATTACACTGTACCGGCTGATTGAAGTATGTAAGACGGTTTCTTCCAAATACACCCGCTCCAAGGTAAGAAAAGCACTGCCTGCAGACTATGCCTATGTAATTGAAGAATTAATTACGGAAAAGCAGGAAGTACTGAATAAGGAAGCATATTATGAAGCTATCGTCAATACCATTGTGGAATTGGGCCAGACAGATAATTTTATCATTGCACTGGCAGAACTGATTCAGAGACTGGTTATAGACCATCTGCATATTTTGGGCGATATTTTTGACAGGGGGCCTTCTCCGCACCGGATCATGGATAAGCTTTGTAATTATCATTCTTTTGATATTCAGTGGGGCAATCACGACATGGTCTGGATGGGAGCTGCTGCTGGACAGTTGGCATGCATTGCAAATGTGATCCGAAGCAGCATCCGTTATGGCAATTTGGATTTATTGGAAGAAGGATATGGAATCAATATGCTGCCTCTGGCGACATTTGCCATGAAAGCTTATGCAGATGATCCATGTGACCGTTTCGTAGAGAAAAATGCAGAGGGAACCATGAGCCGAATTGAAAATGACATGATCCGGAAAATGCATAAAGCAATTACCGTCATTCGGTTCAAGTTAGAAGGTCAATTGATTCAGAAATGGCCGGAATATGGCATGGAGAATCGTTGTCTGCTTCATCGAATCGATTATGAGACAGAAACGGTAGAAATAGATGGTCATCGGTATAAGATGATGGATTTGAATTTTCCGACCTTATTGAAAGATGATCCTTATGGGCTTACGGAAGAGGAGCAGGAAGTCATGATAAGACTCCGGTCATCTTTTGTACATTGCGAGAAGTTGCAGAAGCATGTACAACTTCTACTGAAAAAAGGAAGTATGTACAAAGTATACAATGGAAATCTTCTTTATCATGGATGTATTCCCATGAATGAAGATGGAACTTTTACGAAAGTAAATATATATGGAAAAGAATACAGCGGTAAAGCATTATATGATGTACTGGAATCTTATGTGAGAAAAGCCTTTTTTTCCACAGATGAGAAGGAACGGGAAAAGGGGCAGGATATGATGTGGTATATCTGGACGGCTCCAAATTCCCCAATCTATGGACGCCATAAAATGGCAACTTTTGAACGATATTTTCTGGATGACGAACCGATGAAACACGAGTCAAAGAATCCTTATTACAAATTGATCGAAAAGCCGGAAACGGCGGAGGCAATTCTGGCAGAATTCGGTCTCGCTGGAGAGTCGGTTCACATTATTAATGGACATGTTCCTGTGCGTAAGATTGCTGGAGAAAGCCCGGTAAAATGTAATGGAAAAGTAATCATTATTGATGGAGGTTTTTCTAAGACTTATCACAGTAAAACGGGAATTGCAGGATACACACTGACCTATAATTCTTATGGACTTTCCCTGACAGCTCATCAGCCTTTTGAATCAGCAGAAAATGCCATTCGGGAGGCCGTAGATATTGTGTCCAAAAGAGAAGTGGTAGAATATGCAGGACGAAGAATCCTGGTAGGGGATACAGATGAAGGAAAACGTATGCGGGATAGAATCGAGGATATTACAGAATTGATTCGGGCATACCAGTCCGGTGAAATTGCCGAAAGAGACCAAAGGGAGTTCTGATTCGTTTATTGGAAAAAGGTTCAAAAAAGTACTTGCGAACAAGAGTTTGCGTTTACAAAGCGAATTTCAGATGATACAATGAATCAATATGGGAACAACCAATGGAGGAAATATTATGGCGGGATTGTTCACGTGGCTTAAGTCAAGAGGAGTCCGAATGGTCAGCCCTAGAAAAAAGCTCGAAAGGATACGAAGAAAGTTGGAAAATCAAGATTATTTATTGAGTCAGATAGATGAATTCAGAGAAAAAGCAATGCAGTTACAGGAACTGCTTGTTTCCAGAGAATCCAAAGCAAAAGAACTGCAGACCATCGTAGAAGAGAGAGAAGTAAAGGCAGAAGAATTGCAGCAGATCTTAGATGAGCGTCAGGAAAAGGCAGATGGAATTACAGCTGAAGTTTCCAAAAAGATTAATGTGCTGATCGATAAAGTGGCACAGAAGATGGATGAAGTAGAAGCCTCCATGAAGGCAGAGCTTGCCAATGGTAATGAACTTTCTGCCCAGCAGGCGCAGCAGTTGAAGGATACTTTAACAGAAGTGACCACTCAGTTGGAAACCATTAAAGGGGAACTTTCTGAGAAAATCCATTCCGAAAACGTAATCTGTTACAGAAATATGGCAGATTTGATGAATGGGATTGAGGACAAGCTGGATGATTTTACAACACTTCATGCAGTGGTAGATACGAACAAGAAGCTTTCCATCGTAGGAATTGTGCTGGGAGGAGTAAATTTAGTTGCCCTGATTGCATTAATCCTTGTTTCTTTTGGTATAATTTAATGAGTCAGAATCTGAATGCAATTCCTGTATGGAATTGCATTTTACGTATATTGGATATGCGTGCAAAAGGAGAGAAATATGGAAGAAAAGAAAGTTTGGGTAGTAGGACATAAGAATCCGGATACGGATTCCATATGTGCAGCAATTGCCTATGCTAATTATAAAAATCTGGTAGAACAGAAAGAGAAAACCGAAGGAAAAAAGGTTACCTATATTCCGAAAAGGGCTGGAAAGGTCAATGCAGAAACGGCCTATGTATTAAATTACTTTCATATGAAAGCACCAGAATTGGTAAATGATGTAGGAACTCAGATCAAGGACATTTCCATTCGGAGAACAGAAGGAGTAGACAGTCACATTTCCATGAAAAAAGCATGGGAAATGATGAAGATATTAAAGGTCGTTACTCTTCCAGTTGTAAATAAGCGAAATAAACTGGAAGGTCTCATCGTTACGGGCGACATTGCAAAATCTTACATGGATGTATATGATAATTCTATTTTATCCATTGCCCGTACTCCATATCGGAATATTATTGAAACTCTGGAAGGACGCATTCTTTCTGGAAATGAGCATGGTTATTTTGTTCGAGGAAAAGTAGTCGTAGGAGTAGGAAGTGCGGAAGCCCTTGGCAATGCAGTAGAATCAGACGATCTAGTAATAATTGGAGACAGAGAAGAATCCCAGCTTGTGTCCATTGCTTCTAACTGCAGCTGTATGATTGTAACAGGTGGCTTTGAAGTCAGCCAGGAAGTCTTAGAAGCAGCAGAGCGAAGGGAGGTCGTAGTAATCAGCACTCCTTATGATACTTTTACTACAGCCCGAATGATCAATCAAAGCATGCCGATTAAATTTTTTATGACAAAAGAAAATTTAATCTACTTTAACATGGAAGATTACTTGGATGAAGTAAGAGACGCAGTCAGCAAAATTCGTCACCGTGATTTTCCGGTTGTAGATGAGAACCAGAATTATGTGGGAATGTTTTCCCGTAGAAATTTATTAAATACCCAGAAAAAACAGGTAATTTTAGTGGATCATAACGAAAAATCTCAGGCTGTATCCAACATTGAAGAAGCAGAGATTTTAGAAATCATCGATCATCATAGACTGGGAAGTTTAGAGACTATGGCTCCAGTTTATTTTAGAAATCAGCCATTGGGATGTACTTCTACAATTATTTACCAGATGTATCAGGAAAAGAATTTGGAAATTACACCGGAAATTGCAGGACTTTTATGCGCCGCAATCCTATCCGATACCTTAATGTTCCGGTCCCCTACCTGTACGGAAATTGACAAATTGGCAGCAACGCAGTTGGCAGAGATTGCAGGAATTGATGTGCGTGAATTTGCACTTAAGATGTTTGAAGCTGGAAGCAATTTTGACCGTAAGACAGAAACGGAAATCTTGAATCAGGACTTCAAGATTTTTCATTCTGGTTCCATAACCTTTGGTGTAGGTCAGGTCAGTGCTATGAGCAGTACCGAACTGGATAAGGTCAAAAAAAGAATCCAGCCATTCCTGCCACAGATGCTGGGTGAGAAAAAGCTGGATATGATTTTTATTATGTTAACGGATATTTTAAAAGAGTCTACTTGTCTGATCTGCGATGGAGAAGACGCCGCTTCTGTAGTGCAGCAGGCATATAGGCAGACTCCGACGGAAGAGGGGGTTCTGTTAAAAGGTGTGGTTTCCCGTAAGAAGCAGCTGATTCCAGACCTTATGAGTACTCTGGCAGAGCGTTCATAGAGGATTCTCCAGTTGGAGTAGCGTTGAAATTCTTTTTATATGCCCGATAGAAAGTGGAATAATTCCGAAATCCGCATTCATAACAGGCTTCCGTAGCTGGCATACCTCCATCAATGAGGTCCTTTGCCATAAGGAGGCGTTTGGTGGTCAGGTAGTGACCAATCGTGTAACCGGTCTCTTCTTTAAAGGTGTGCATGAGATAATAACGGTTCAAATAGAAGGTCTCAGATATCCGGTCAATGGTCAAATACTCGTTTAAATGGGCATTCATGTAATCGATAATTGAAATAATTTTCGGGTTAGCAGAGGAAGTGGAAATATATTCCACACCTTCCCGAATTACAGCACGATTGAGCTGTACCATGAACTCCAGAAAAAGGATGTCGTGGTATAGCTCATTTGCATATTCCGTTGAATGAAAAGAAGCTTCCAGCTCCTTAATGACATTTCCAAGCTTGGTAGACTGAAAAGCAGGAACACGAAGGACATGGGACTGATTTTCATGTGCCTGCTTTAGGCATAGCCCCAAATCATTATTCTCCTGCTGATAAGCGCCTAAGAATTCACGGGATATGTAAATAATAATCCGTTCATAAGGAGAAGCATCCTGCCAAATAGGACGGTGCACTTCTCCCGCATGAACAAAGACGATATCATTTGGACTTAAATCATAATTCCGTCCCTCAATACAGTAGGATATATTCCCCTTCAAAAAAATCAATATTTTATGAAAATCGTGATAGTGAAAATCGATATCCTGCTTCACCTCATCATTTAAGTGAAACACTTTGAAGTTTCCATTTAAATATCCCGTTTGCTTATATTCTCTCATAGTACTTACCCCTTTTTCAATAAACAAATATTGATCACTGTTTCTTCCTAATACTACATTTAAATCGCATTATTTGCAATATGAAATAACACAAAAGAGGTATGCATTGGAAAAAGTGCGGAGTATAATAGGAGTATATTAGAATAGAATTACAGGGGGAAAAGCTTATGAAGTTTACAAAAATGCATGGATGCGGCAATGATTATGTATATGTGAATCTGTTTGAAGAGGAAATAAAGGATGTAACAGCGTTTTCTATAAAAGTCAGTGACCGGCATTTTGGAATTGGATCGGATGGTGTGATCACCATTGGCCCCTCGGATGTAGCAGATTTTCGCATGAGAATTTACAATGCAGATGGTTCTGAAGCAGAAATGTGTGGAAATGGAATCCGTTGTGTGGCAAAATATGTATATGATCATAAGCTGACGGATAAGACGGAGATTTCTGTGGAATCCGGTGCGGGAATTAAGTATCTGACCCTCTATGTGGAAAATGATAAAGTGTCTCAGGTTCGGGTAGACATGGGAGAGCCAATTTTAACGCCGGAGCTGATCCCAGTGGAGGCAAAAGGGGACAGGGTCATTGACGAACCAATCGAAGCGGCCGGAAAACAATGGAACATGACCTGTGTTTCTATGGGCAATCCTCATGCAGTAGTATTTGTAGATGATGTGGCAAATTTTGAACTGGAAAAATATGGTCCTTCTTTTGAAAAACATCCTCGTTTTCCAAAGCGCACCAATACGGAGTTCGTTCAGGTAATTTCAAGAACGGAAGCTTCCATGCGGGTATGGGAGAGAGGTTCAGCAGAAACCTGGGCTTGCGGAACAGGAACCTGCGCCACAGTCATGGCTTGTATTTTAAACGGATATACAGACAACAAGGTGCTGGTTCATTTACGAGGCGGGGATCTGACAATTGAATATGATGAGAAAACAAATCATATTTTTATGACAGGACCGGCAACAGAGGTTTTCCAGGGCCAAATCGAAGAATAGGAAGAGATAGAAGGAGAACATTATGCAGATTCAGAAATTAATGGAACATTTGGATTATAAATTACTTACAGGAAGTATGGACACACAGATTTCCACTTTAGTATACGATTCCAGAAAAGTGGAAAAGGATTCCGTTTTTGTATGTATTTCAGGAACCGTAAGGGATGCCCATGATTTTATTCCAGACGTAGTGGAAAAAGGCGCTTCTGTCGTAATCGTAGAAAAGGAAGTAGAGTTTCTTCCAGGGGTTACTTATATTCAGGTGGAAAACAGTAGAAAAGCGTTAGCATATATGTCTGCGGCTTATTTTGATTATCCGGCAAAGAAATTAAAGACCATCGGAATTACCGGAACCAAGGGCAAGACCACCACCACTTATATGGTAAAATCCATATTAGAATCTGCAGGAATGAAAACCGGATTGATTGGAACCATTGAATCTGTCATTGGTGAGAAACGCACTCCGGCAGCAAATACAACTCCGGAATCCTATCTTGTACAGCAGCTTTTTGCAGAAATGGTAGATGCTGGAATGGATGCGGTGGTCATGGAAGTTTCTTCTCAGGCATTAATGCTTCATCGAGTATCTGGTTTTACCTTTGACTTAGGGGTATTTACCAACTTAGAGCCAGATCATATCGGAACCAACGAGCATAAGGATTTTGAGGATTATATGCACTGTAAGAGTCTTTTATTCCAGCAGTGTAAAAAAGGAATCTTTAACGGTGACAGCGAACATTTAGATGGTATTTTAAAAGGACATACCTGTGAGGTAGAAACCTTCGGTTATGGCAAAGATAACGATTATGTGGCAGAAAATGTTACCCTGAAAAAAGACCATGGTGCTTTAGGGGTGAATTATCACATTTCAGGGCTGGTAGACTTTGATGTAGCAGTTAATGTACCGGGAAGTTTCAGTGTATACAATTCGCTTACCGCTATCGCAATCTGTAACCATTTCAATGTACCAGTGGAGAAAATACAGAAAGCATTGTTAGATGTAAAAGTAAAGGGAAGGATTGAGATTCTGCCAGTTACTAAACGTTATACTTTAATGATTGATTATGCTCATAATGCAATGTCCTTAGAGAGCCTTTTGACCACTTTGAAAGAATACGAACCGGGACGTTTGGTATGCCTGTTTGGATGTGGAGGAAACCGCGCAAAATCCAGACGTTATGAAATGGGAGAAGTCTCTTCCAAACTGGCTGATCTTACCATTATTACTTCTGATAATCCAAGAAATGAAGAACCAATGGAAATTATCAATGACATTTTAATTGGTGTGAAAAAAGCAAATGGAGAGTATGTGACTATTCCAGACAGAAAAGAAGCCATTGCCTATGCCATGAAACATGCAAAAGATGGAGATATTATTGTGCTGGCTGGAAAAGGGCATGAGGATTATCAGGAAATCTGTGGTGTGAAACACCATATGGATGAAAGAGAGCTGGTTGCAGAAATTATTGCAGAGAATCCAGACCTTTCTTTATAAATGCAATGACAGGAGAGAAAAGATCAATGACCGACAATCATTTAAAGGGAAAACAGTCCTGGAAACCGGGGAATATGTTAAATCCAGTTCCAGCGGTAATGGTCAGTGTAGCAGATTCCAAGGGTGAGAAAAATATCATTACAGTAGCATGGGCGGGAACGGTATGTACCAATCCACCTATGGTTTCCATTTCCGTAAGACCGGAAAGACATTCTTATCACATGATAGAAGAGACTGGAGAATTTGTCATTAATCTGACCAATGAGAAGCTGGTAGAAGCCTGTGACTACTGCGGAGTAGTCAGCGGAAGAGATGTGGATAAATTCCAGAAAATGAATCTGACGCCTTTTTCTGTGGAAGGGGTAAATGCACCGGCAATTAGTGAAAGCCCGGTCAATATTGCCTGCCAGGTCGTAAGCAAACAGGAACTGGGCAGCCATATCATGTTCTTAGCAAAAGTAGTGGGAGTAACGGTAGACGAATCCTATATGGATGAGACCGGAAAATTTCACATAAATGAGACTGGACTTGTAATGTATTCCCACGGAGAATATTTCCGGTTGGGAGAAAAATTAGGCAAATTTGGTTACAGTATCCAAAAAAAGAAATAGGGTTCTATGCTTCATAGAACCCCAGAACTTTTGATACGTATTTGGAAGCGTATGATGGAACACCGCCGGCGCGGTCTACCGCACCGCTTCCTGCGTTATAGGCTGCAAGTGCAAGACTTAAATTTCCATCATATTTCTCAAGGTGGCTGGCGATGACACTGGCACCTCCCATAATATTATCGTGAGCATCATATGCATCTTCAATTCCCAATTCCTCAGCCACAAATGGCATTAACTGCATAACACCCATGGCACCGGCACTGCTGGTAGCACTTGGATTAAAGCTGGATTCTGTTTTGGCAATGGCTTTTAACAGATTAATGTCCACATTATAAGTTTCTGCCGCTTCTTTAAAATAAGATTCCAGTTCTTCCGAACAGGTCAGATTTTTTGAGGTGCTGGAAACCAGGTTCGAAGAACTGGTCTCTGTGGTTGGTGCAGCAGTATCAGTAGCGGTTTCTGTAGAAGAAACTGTAGAAGAAACTGTCGAACTTGTAGAAGAACTGTTGGTGGCAACTGTAGTATCAGTTCCGTTAGAATTTGCAGAAGCATTGTTGGTGGCAGTAGTTGAATTGGAGACAGGTGCATATCCGGCAGCTTGTAAAATAGCAGTAGCTGCATCTGATGCTGTTGTAGAATCCGATGAACTGGCATAATCGGACATGACGTTTCCAATTGCCTGCAAGTCTGCACGGCTACTTTTGCTTAAAACAGCGGCAGCATTCAGAGCCGCTTCTTTATTTTCAGATAGAACGGTATCTACGGAAAGGGAAGTAATTGCCCTTTTGGCAGCAGCTAACTGACTATTAAAATCTGCTTCTGGCATAGTATAAACGGAAGAAGCAGAAGAAATATTTGATGTAAAATTTGTAATTTCGGTATCTGTATAAGATGTAATACTGATTTTCATATGTAAATTCCTCTCTGCGAAGACTATTCTACAGTTTTTTTATCAACCTGTCCAGAAAAAAGTTTACAGGAAAAAGAAAAATACCTTGAATTTCAAAAGAAGTTGGTGTAAGGTAGGCTACATAATGTAATATTGCATGAACTAGAAGTACAAGGAGACAAATTATGAAGAAAATACCATTTGTTACAAAAGAACAGGTTGAAGAAATGGTAAAGACTTTTCCGACACCATTTCATTTATACGACGAGGCGGGAATTCGTAAAAATGCTCAGGCAGTAAAGGAAGCATTTTCCTGGAATCCTGGATTTCGTGAATATTTTGCAGTAAAGGCAACTCCAAATCCATTTATTTTAAAAATTCTAAAAGAATATGACTTTGGATGCGACTGTTCTTCTTATACAGAATTACTGATGTCAGAGGCCTGTGGGTTTGATGGAAAACACATTATGTTTTCTTCCAACGATACCCCGGCGGAGGACTTTAAATTGGCGGCAAAACTTGGAGCAATCATCAATCTTGATGATTTTACCCACATTCAGTTTTTAGAGGATACAATTGGATATATTCCAGAAACCATCAGCTGTCGTTACAATCCAGGTGGAGTGTTTGAATTAAGTAACGGAATCATGGACAATCCTGGAGATTCCAAATATGGAATGACCAAGGATCAGCTTATCGAAGGATTTAAACTTTTAAAATCTAAAGGAGCAAAATATTTTGGAATCCATGCTTTCCTTGCCAGTAATACAGTTACGAACGAATATTATCCGGCTCTGGCAAAACAGTTATTTGAGCTGGTAGTAGAAATAAAAGAAAAGACAGGCTGTGACGTAAAATTCGTGAACCTTTCAGGTGGGGTAGGGATTCCTTATACTCCAGACAAAGAGCCAAATGATATTCGCGTAATTGGTGAAGGTGTTCACAAAGCCTTTGATGAAGTGTTAGTTCCAGCTGGTATGGGAGATGTTTCTATTTATTGTGAAATGGGACGTTTCATGCTGGCTCCATATGGCTGTGTTGTTACAAAGGCAATCCACGAGAAACATATCTACAAAGAATATATTGGTGTAGATGCCTGTGCAGTAAACTTAATGCGTCCTGCCATTTATGGCGCTTACCATCATATTACCGTTCTTGGTAAAGAAGATGCAGAATGTACAGAGACTTATGATGTAGTTGGTTCTTTATGTGAGAACTGCGATAAATTTGCCATTGACCGGAAACTTCCTAAGATCGATATGGGGGATTATCTGGTAATCCACGATACTGGAGCACACGGTTTCTCTATGGGATATAACTATAATGGAAAACTTCGTTCCGCAGAACTGCTCTTACAGGAAGATGGAAGTGTAAAAATGATTCGTCGTGCAGAGACACCAAAGGATTATTTTGCAACATTTGATTGTTTTGAGGAATTTAATCTGTAAATGAAAATAAACAAACCGCTGGAATGATTTCCGGCGGTTTGTTGTGTATGGTGCGCCAAGCAGTCATTTTATAAGGGTTAATATAGTTTTGAAATCATAAATTCAAGAGAAATAAAAAAGCCGGAAACCATTGATTTCACAAGGTTTTCGGCTAAAAAAATTAATTTTATACGTTTTTAATGTTAGTGCCGGCAGTGGGACTTGAACCCACACGTGGTTACCCACAACAGATTTTGAGTCTGCATCGTCTGCCATTCCGACATGCCGGCATTTCTTCAACAAACTGTATTTTACCATAAGCAATAAAAGTTTGCAACCTAAATTTTTATGGATTTTTTTAAATCTTTTTTGAACTTATATGGATTATTACTAGAAAACCCTTGAAAATAGCGAATTTTTTTATGAGATTTTCAATAATTTTGTAGATTATTTTTTTTAAATGCATTATAATTAAACATATATTTGTTGGACTTGTAGTGAGAATGGTTTGGGGGACTCTAATGAAGAAAGTTGCGCTTATTGCAGATTGTTGGAGAAAATTAATCAACTTTGCATGGATTAGTGGATGTAGGAGATTTATTGCAGAAAATGATCTTGATGTGAATTTGTATGTGTTCTCCTCTTTTGGTAATTTCAGCAAGGATGAGAAATACAATTGGGGAGAGTATAATATCTTTAATCTGCCGGATCTATCTGAATTTGATGGAATCATTGTGGATTTTACTAATATTGAGATGGAAGATACGAAAGCGTGGATCATTCAGAAAGTTCGTGAGGCGAATGTGCCAGCAGTTTCTTTGGCAGAGGCAATCGATGGTATGTATTTGTCCAGTATTGATGATTATAATATCATGAGACGGATGGTGGAACATATTATCGATGTTCATGGGTGCAAGAAAGTGAGCTTCGTAGGTGGCCCATCCCGCAATGACGAAGCCAGACTGCGGTTAAAGGCATATCGGGATGTTATGCAGGAGCGAGGTCTGGAATATACAGAAGATCAGATTTATTGTGGGAATTATGAGATGGATACTGGAGAGGCTGCTTTTCGGCACAGTTATGAGAAGCGAATCATTCCGGAAGCTTTTGTCTGTGTAAATGATAATCTGGCGGTAGGCGTTTGTCATGAAGCCAGAAAATATGGGTATGAATGTCCAAAAGATTTTCTGGTAACAGGTTTTGATAATTTTGACAAGGCGGCCTGCTACAGTCCGAGAATTACGACTGTAGGATTTGTAAGAGAAGAGATTGCCTATCACGCCATGGAATTAATGGATGAGGTGTGGAACGGAAATTGCAAAAGACGTTCTATATATACCAAAACTCCGCTTATTTTCCAAGATAGCTGTGGATGCGTCAATCCACATCCAATGGACAGAGGGCAATACGTAGTAAACCATATACATACAGAACACTGGAATAATATTTTAGAAGATGAATTACTGGAATTTAACCGCTCTTTGGTAAACTGTGGAAGTTTCAAAGAATTGGCAGAGAAAATTCCGGATAAGCTTAAATTTATTCGGTGTGATGCCCTTCATCTTTTGGTAGATCAGGAGATTCTGGATGATTATACTTCCCTTCATGATATTGAAGAGCCGAAGCCATACTGTACCTCCGGCTATCCAGAGTTTATGACCGTTTTTCTATCCTGCGATAATAAAGAAGGGGTTATGGAGACGGAAATCCTGCCCGGAGAATTATTCCCTCAGGAGAAGGAAGAGGAACCTGGCAATATGTTCCTGTTTGCCCCTCTGCATTTTCGAGATCGGGCAGTTGGATATCTGGTATTTAAGAATTGTGACTTTGTTTTTGATACCCAGCTGTTATTTGATTTTACCAATACCATTCAGGAAAATATGGAAAATCTCCATGCAAGACTGACTCTTCAGAAAATGAATGAAGAATTGTCTCTGCTTTATATCAGAGATTCTCTAACGGGGCTGTATAATCGAATGGCGTACAGTAGGAAAGCAGTACCGTTGTTTGATAAGTGCAGGCTGATGAAACGAAAACTGGCAGTGATGTTCGTGGATGTAGATCGATTGAAGTATATTAATGATACGTTTGGGCATGATGCAGGAAATGTGGCAATTACCAGCGTGGCAACAGCTATTGAACAGAGATGTCCGAAGGATTCCATTGCCATGCGTTACGGCGGAGATGAATTTGTGGTTCTGATTCCGGATTGTGATGAGGAATTGGCAAACGAAGTAAGCAAGGCCATTCGCAGGCTGGTAGAGAGCCGTTCTCTTGCCTTAAATATGGGATTTGATATTACGGCAAGTCTTGGATATACCGTTGATGATGGACAGTATGAATCTTTAAATGATGCCATTAATGAAGCGGATGAGATTATGTATGAGGACAAAAAAATGCGTCGCATGAGACGGGAAGATTAGATTATTGGATATTGTGTGAATACCATAATTGCAAAAGAGAAAATGCTTTGAAATGCTTTGAAGAGAAGAAGTTTCGGAGCATTTTTTCTTGACAAAAAGTTATCATATATGATAACATATAAAAGTGAGAATATTACCTGTCGTAAGAAAAGAGGACAGGTTTCTGGAGAGAGATTTATGAAAAATGGGCGAATTCCCAGAGAATTCCTTGTGCAGCAGATCAAAGAAGCAAGGAAGGCTCAGGGCATGACACAGCAGGAACTGGCAGAGTTAGCAGGAACCAAGAAGTCGAATATTTCCAGACTGGAGAGTGGACGGTATAATCCCAGTCTTGATTTTTTAATAAAAATAGCAGATGGACTTGGCAAACAGATACGAATTACGATACAATAAGGAGATAAGAAAGTGGCAGCAGTTAAGAAACTTGGAAATTATACAGATAATGATATTGAACTTTGCAGAACTACCAGCAACAGGGTTGGGGAAATAGCTGTAATGGCATTAATGAAAGAGAGAATTCCTTTTACAAGGAATTGTAAGAAGATTCCTTTTTTTAGAAGAGACAAATATCATGGAGCCAGTGAAATTTATGTGATTACCATCAATCCGAGAAGATATGGTCAGGCGAGAAGAGTGCTGGATAGTATGGCACAGATAGACCGCAGCCATCTGGTATTAAGTAATTTCTAGAGATATGCATGCCAGTAAGGAAGTTGGCATATGGATTTTTGGAAACTAAAAAAGATAGAACTTAAGCAGAAAGTGATAGAAAAAAGAGAGCAGGAAGCAGGAGAAGGAGTCTCCCTTTCGCCAGGACAGATAATAAGACACCTGGTGGAGTGGGGACTAATGTTCCTGCTTCCTGCCTTGTCATTTTATTTGATGGAATGGTATGAACACAATCCTTTTAAAGAAGTGAGAAGTGAGGCCCAGTGGTTCAATATTCTTTTATTTGAGTTGATTGCCTGGATTTTATTTTTTATTTTGGGAAAGGCCAGTTTGGCGCTTCGAATATGGATTACCATAGCCATGATTTTTGGACTTGTGAATCACTATGTCATGGAATTTCGGTCTACTCCATTTGTTCCCTGGGATATTTTTTCTATAGGGACAGCTGCCAGTGTGGCGGGTGAATACGATTTTACACCAACGAAGGAAGTTGTGATCGTGACCCTGATTTTTCTGGCAACACTTGTATTATTGCAGTTCATGAAGCTAAAACTTCCTGGGAAACGATTAAAATGGCTGATTCCAGCAGGCGGATGTGTACTTGCCTTATGTATTTTGGTAAATAATTTACAGGATGAGGATTTCCAGACAGATCATTACTTATATCCATTTTTATTTACACCAGTGTATATGACCCAGGTAAATGGAATGGCAGTGACTTTTGCCATGAATTTGCAGTATATTATGGTGGAGAAACCACATGGATATGACGCGGCAGAAGCTCAGGCACTTCTGGAAAGATATGAGGAAGCAGCAAATGCATCGGGAGAAAATGCGACCAAAGAGTTTCCAAATGTAATTGTGATTATGGATGAAGCATTTTCAGATTTAGAGGTACTGGGGGAATTGGAAACCAATGTGGATTATATGCCTTTTATTCATAGTCTTCAGGAAGGGGCAGATAATACTGTTACGGGCAATTTAAATGTATCTGTCTGCGGTGGGAATACTGCCAATTCTGAATTTGAATTTTTAACTGGAAATACCATGGCATTTCTTCCAAATGGAAGTATTCCTTATCAGCAGTATATAAAAGGGGAGTCTGCTTCCATTGTCAGTCAGTTCAATGAACTAGGGTATGTGACTTATGCCATGCATCCGTACTATGCTTCTGGATGGAATCGGGATGATGTATATGAGTGGATGGGATTTTCTGAGTCTATTTTTCTGGAAGATTTGATTTCTCCTTCTTATGAGAGAAAATATGTCAGCGACGCTTATGATTTTGAAATGATACAGGCTCTGTATGAGGAAAAACCAGAAGATCAGCCAATGTTTCTTTTTAATGTGACCATGCAGAACCATGGAAGCTATGGGGATGCCTATGAGAATTTTGTTCCGGATGTAACGGTGGAAGGGTCAGATAGTTTTGCCCTGTCCCAGTATCTTTCGCTGGTAAAGGAGACAGATGAAGAGTTTGAGAAACTGATTACCTATTTCAGTGAACAGGAAGAAAAAACAGTCATAGTTTTCTTTGGAGATCATCAGCCGGCAGATGCGGTAGCAAATCAGGTACGCCGAATTGGAACAGAGGAACTTGAAAAACGATATCAGGTACCTTATGTGATCTGGGCGAATTATGACATTGAAGAGGAAACAGAAACAGAGACCAGTTTGAATTATCTGGCAGCAGAAGTTTTCAACCGTTGCAAAATTCCTAAAAGCAGCTATCAGAATTTCCTGTTAGAATTAAAGGAAGCGTATCCTGTAATTTCGGCGGTAGTGCAGGATTTTGAAGAAGACGAAATGATTTTAGATTATAAAAGATTACAGTATTATCAAATGTTTGATTGGAAGGAATCATAGTATGAAAGCAAGAAAAGGTTATTGGGCAGCATTTGGGATTCCATTTATTATATGCGTTATTATTTGCATTGGAAATGGAGTATTTCCTTTTGGAGATCAGTGTATTCTGGAAATGGATATGTATCATCAATATTGTCCTTTTTTTAATGAGTTAAGGGAAAAATTGTTGTATGGTGACAGCATACAGTATTCCTGGTATCTGGGTCTTGGATCAGATTTTATAGGGTTATACGCTTATTATCTGGCAAGCCCGCTGAATTGGATTCTGATTATTTGTCCAAAGAGTTTGGTCATTGAGTTCATGACCCTATTCATTTTGATCAAAATAGCAGCTAGTGGTCTGACTTTTTTTATCTTTTTGTCAGAGCATTTTGGATTAAAGGGTGAGTATAACAAGATCCCTACAAAGAAATTATATCCGGCACTGGCATTTTCTACCGCATATGCTTTGAGTGGTTTTGTGGCAGCATACAGTTGGGATATTATGTGGATGGATTGCATTGCTCTTGCACCACTGATTATTCTTGGATTGGAATGGTTGGTCAAGAAGAACGAAGTAAGGCTTTATTATATTGCATTAGCAGTGTCTATTTTATCTAATTATTATATTTCCATTATGATTTGTATCTTTCTGGTCTTTTACTTTATTTTGTTGTTCTTTGAACAGAAAGAAGGGAGATGGAAAGCCGTAGGACGATTTGTGCTGTATTCACTTCTGGCAGGAGGAACGGGGGCCATTCTTATTATTCCAGAAATTCTGCTTCTTGGAAATAGTGGTTCTGCCATGGAATTCCCAGAAAAAGCAGAATGGTATTTTGGAATTATTGAGGAACTTTCCAGAGTTTGTACCATGGCAGAGACCTATACGGGAAGAGAGCATTGGCCAAATCTTTATGCCGGGGCATTTGTTCTGGTTTTAGTAGGACTTTATCTTTTGAACCGGAAAATCAGCTGGAAGAGAAAATTCCCAAGGATAGCCATGCTTTTATTCTTCCTAATTAGTTTTACGAATAGCTATCTGGAGTATTTCTGGCATGGTTTTGATTTCCCGGATTCCCTTCCGGCAAGACAATCGTTTCTTTTTATTTTTTTGTTACTATGTGTGGCATTTGACCAAATTATGCACTGGGAGGGCACGCAAGGCTGGCATATTCCAGTAGTGTGGTTGTTCTGGGGAGCTTTGCTTGGAACTTCATGGTTTGTAACAAAGGATGGAGTAACAGATGAATGGGCTTTTATAATCACGGGAATATTCCTGCTGTTTTATGGAGTTATCATCCTTTTGATTCATTGTGGAAATAAGAAGATAAAAAGTATTTTTATGAAGACGGCGGTTCTTTTTGCAGTGGGAGAATTAGCGGTCAATATGGCTTATACAGGATTTTCCTGCACCAGCAGAACTGCCTATATGGAGAAAATGGGAAAATATCAGAAACTGATTGAACATGCAGAAGTGGTAGCAGGTTATGATGATAAAGATTTTTACAGGATAGAAGATTCTGGAAGGAAAACAAAAAATGACAGTGCCCTTTATGGATATCAGTCCTCGACAATCTTTTCGTCGCTTATAAATATTAATGTTAGCAGGCTGTATCAGAACTTATATATGGAGGGTGGTAAAAATTATTATTGCTATAATGGGGCAACACCCCTTACCACAGCCATGCTTTCAGTTGGATATATTCTGACGGACGAATTAATAGCTGACTCTCCTTATTATTGGTTTGCTGGTTTTTATGGGGATCAGTATCTGTATGGAACAACGTATTATCTTCCATTAGGATTTGTCATGTCAGAAGATGTCATTGAAAATTGGGAGACTCAGGATAACACACGAATCAATAATTTGAATCAGTTGGCATATCTTTTGGGAGCAGACACAAAAATGCTGACTCAGGTAAGTGCAGATCAGAAGGCTGAAGAGGGAACTACGACTTTTATCATACCGGAAGATGGTTATTATTACATGGGATATGATTATTGCAACAGTGATTCCTTAAAACTTACTTCTACAGAGGGAAAAGAGAGGAAATATTCCAAGACTTCTCATCGGTATCTAATGGAAATCAGAAGCTGTGTAGCAGGGGAAGAAATTACTGTTACTAATACGAAGAATGAAGTAATAAATTTCACGTTATACACATTGGATGAAAGTGCAGTAGCGGAAGCAGTAACTACTTTAAGTGCGCAAACCATGGAAATGGAATCCTATACGGATACGGAAATTATGGGACATATTACCATAACGGATCCTGGAAGGCTTATTTTTTCCATTCCTTATGACAGTGGATGGACTTTGTATGTGGATGGAGAAGAGACGGGAATTACCCCTTTTAGAGATGCTTTCATCGGAGTTTATTTACAGGAAGGAGAACATGAAATCTGCTTGAAATATAAGACTCCGGGGCTGGGAATCGGTGCGCTGATCAGTGGAGGAAGTATTTTCCTTTTTATTGCAGCAGTTCTCATCAGAAGGTTCATAAACAGAAAGAAGGAGATTTGTAATGAACAAACAGATTATCAGTATTATCGTTCCATGCTATAACGAAGAATCTACTTTACCGGTATTATACAGGGAATTGGAAAGAATAACAGGAGAGATGTCGTCTTTTGCCTTTGAATATCTATTTGTAAATGATGGTTCTTCGGATAGAACATTTTCTATGTTACAGGAAATGGCAGAAAAGGATGAAAAGGTAAAGTATATTTCATTTTCCAGGAACTTTGGAAAAGAAGCGGCACTTTTTGCTGGACTTTCCAATGCAAAAGGAGATTACGTAGCTACTATGGATGCAGATATGCAGGATCCTCCATCCCTTCTGCCTGAAATGGTAACTTTTTTGGAAACAGGAGAATATGATAATGTAGCTACCCGCCGAGTAAACAGAATTGGAGAACCACCAATCCGATCCTTTTTCGCCAGATGTTTTTATAAATTGATGCACCATTTGTCTGATATTGAATTGATGGATGGAGCCAGAGACTATAGGCTTATGCGCAGGGAAATGGTGGATAGTATTCTGGCAGTAGGAGAATATAATCGATTCTCAAAAGGAATTTATGCCTGGGTAGGTTATAAGACCAAGTGGATTGCCTATGAAAATGTGGAAAGAAGTGCAGGAGAGACGAAATGGTGCTTCTGGAAGCTGCTCCATTACTCCATTGATGGAATCGTGAATTTCTCCAATGTTCCGATTACGATTTCCTCTTATTTGGGACTGATTCTAACGGTTATTTCTTTTTTAGCAATCGTTTTTGTAGTAATAAGAGCCTTGGTTTTTGGTGATCCGGTAGCCGGATGGCCGTCACTGGCATGTATAATTACTTTTTTAGGGGGAATTCAACTTTTTTGCATGGGGATCATGGGACAGTATATTTCCAAGACCTATATGGAGGTAAAGAAAAGACCTCACTATATTATCCGGGATAGCAACTGCCCAGAGGTAAAGAAAAATAACTAGGAGAATCGGGGATAAAAAAATTAAAAAGTTATGATAAAAAAATTAAAAAGTTATGACTTGACATTTAAAAGCAGTGGAGTATAATTGGTATAAATCAAGAATAAGTTGATGCGTTAATTGAATAAAGTCAAACCGTTGAGGTGGAGATAAAAATAAGTCGTGCACTTACAGAGAGTTGGGATTGCTGAGAACCGACAGAACGCAGTTTATTAAATGGACCACTGAGGGCATGGTCAAAAGAATTTTTATTCTGAGTATTCCATGACGTGAAGGCATACGTAAGTTGCCAGGAATATGTTGGTATTCTGATGAGAGTGTGGGTTTCACAAATTAAGGTGGCACCGCGGTATAAGATTTTTTACCGTCCTTAATAACAGATTATTTCTGTTATTAAGGACGTTTTTTTATATATCAGGAAAGACCTTGTCACGCTAACGCGTGAATGTCTTCTTCATATATCAGGAAAGGAGAAAAATATGACATTAGAAGAGGCAAAGAAATTAGCAAAAGCTTACAAAGTACTACCGGTAAGTCAGGAAATTTTAGCAGACATCAAGACTCCAGTGGAAGTCTTAAGAGTGTTAAAGAAAGTCAGTTCCCACTGTTACATGTTAGAAAGCGCCGAGGCCCAGGAATCTTGGGGAAGATATACATTCCTGGGGTTTGAGCCTACCATGGAAGTGACCTGCACCAATGGGGAAGTATTTGTAAATCGGAAAAAAGTGGAAAATGTAGCACATCCAAAGGATGTGATCCGGAAAATTTTACAGGAATATAAGAGCCCAAAAGTGGAAGGGTTACCTCCTTTTACCGGTGGTCTGGTAGGATATTTCTCCTACGATTATGCAAAGTACTGTGAACCATCCTTAAATCTGGACGCAAAGGATGAAGAAGGTTTTAAAGATGTGGACCTGATGCTTTTTGATAAGGTCATCGCATTCGATCATTATAAACAAAAAATTATTGTAATCGTAAATGCGAAGACAGAAAATCTGGAAGCAGAATATGAAAAAGCAGAAGCTGAAATAGCAAAGATTATAAATATTATTAAGAACGGAGAACCGGCAGAAATTCAGCCGGGAAGATTAAAATCAGAGTATCGTCCATTGTTCAATCAGGAAGAGTATTGTCAGATGGTGGAAAATGCCAAGAAATATATTTATGAAGGCGATATTTTCCAGGTAGTACTATCCAATCGATTGGAGGCGGATTTTGAGGGAAGCCTGTTTGATACCTATCGAATTTTACGGACAACAAATCCATCTCCTTATATGTTCTATTTTAGTTCGGATGATATTGAGGTGGCAGGAGCATCCCCAGAGACTTTAGTAAAATTAGAAGACGGAGTACTTCATACTTTTCCATTGGCAGGAACAAGGCCAAGAGGGAAAAATAAAGCAGAGGATCAAGCTTTAGAGAAAGAACTGTTAGCCGATGAAAAAGAGCGGGCAGAACATAACATGTTAGTGGATCTGGGAAGAAATGATCTGGGAAAGATTAGTCAGTTCGGAAGTGTGGAAGTGGAAAAATATATGTCCATTGAACGGTATTCTCATGTTATGCATATTGGTTCTACTGTTCGGGGACAGATTCGGGAAGAAAAAGATGCCTTAGACGCAGTGGATGCGATTCTTCCAGCAGGAACTCTTTCTGGTGCACCGAAGATACGTGCTATGGAGATCATCAATGAGCTGGAAAACAATAAGAGAGGCATTTATGGCGGAGCAATCGGATATATTGATTTTACAGGAAACTTAGATACCTGTATTGCCATCCGAATCGCCTTTAGGAAAAATGGAAAAGTTTTTGTACGTTCCGGTGCAGGAATCGTAGCAGATAGTATTCCAGAAAATGAGTATCAGGAATGTATTAACAAGGCAAAAGCAGTTATGAATTCTCTGCAGGCCGGAGAGGAGATGTAGTCATGATTCTACTAATTGATAATTACGATAGTTTTTCCTATAACCTATATCAGCTGGTGGGAGAGATGAATCCAGACATTCGTGTCATAAGAAATGATGAAATGACGGTAGAAGAAATTGAAGCTTTAGGCCCATCTCACATTATTTTATCTCCTGGACCTGGAAAGCCGAAGGATGCTGGGATTTGTGAAGAAGTAGTAAAAAAATTGGCAGGAAAAATCCCAATTCTTGGAGTTTGTTTGGGGCATCAGGCAATCTGTGAAGTGTTCGGTGCAACCGTTTCTTATGCGTCCCGTCTCATGCACGGAAAACAGTCTGTAGCAACAGTGGATGAAAGCAGTAAGATTTTTGCAGGAATGGAAAGCAAAATTAAGGTAGCAAGATATCATTCTCTTTCTGCAAAAAAAGAGACGATTCCAGAGATATTGAAAGTCATTGCAACATCCGATGATGGAGAAGTTATGGCAGTAGAACATAAGGAATTTCCGGTATACGGATTACAGTTCCACCCGGAATCAATTTTGACTCCAGAAGGAAGAAAAATCATGAAGAATTTTATGGAGGGCATGTAAATGATTAAAGAAGCCATTGCAAAACTAGTAAAAAAAGAAGATTTAGATAATGAATTGATGACCGCGGTCATGGATGAAATTATGACAGGGCAGGCCACTGATGCTCAGAAAGCCTCCTTTTTGACAGCATTAAATATGAAAGGGGAGACCATTGACGAAATTACTGCAGCAGCAAGAGTTATGAGGCAGCACTGTGAGCGGTTCTTAAATGATATGGATGTCTTAGAAATCGTAGGAACGGGGGGAGATGGTTCCAATACTATTAATATTTCCACACTGGCTTCCCTTGTAGTTTCCTCCACCGGAATTCCAGTAGCAAAGCATGGAAATCGGGCTGCTTCCAGTAAATGTGGTACAGCAGATTGTTTAGAAGCTCTGGGAATAAAAATTGATCTTTCTCCAGAAGAAAGTGCAAAGATTTTAAAAGAAATTGACATTTGTTTCCTTTTTGCTCAGAAATACCATACCGCCATGCGGTTCGTTGGCGGGGTCAGAAAGGAAATGGGAATCCGCTCTCTCTTCAACTGCTTAGGACCTTTGTCAAACCCCGCAGGTGCAAGTATGCAGCTCCTTGGGGTGTATGCAGAAGAACTGGTAGAGCCACTGGCAAGAGTGCTTCGCAACCTTGGAGTAAAAAGTGCAATGGTGGTTTATGGACAGGACAGCATTGACGAGATTTCCTTAAGTGCTCCGACTACTGTTTGTGAGTTCTTCGGAGAAGAATTTAAATCTTATGTCATTATTCCGGAAGATTATGGATTTACCAGATGTAACAAAGAAGATCTGGCAGGTGGGACACCGGAAGAGAATGCACAGTACGTTCGGAAAATCTTAGAGGGTGACAAAGGACCAAAGACCGATGCGGTTCTCTTAAATGCAGGAGCAGCAATTCATATTGCAACGCAGTGTTCCATTGAGGAAGGAATTGCAAAAGCAAAAGAAGCTATTGAAAGTGGCAAAGCCTTAGAACAATTGGAGAAATTTATTAAATTAAGCAACTGCTAGGAGAAATCTATGAATATTTTAGAAAAAATTGCAGAGAAGAGAAAAATAGATATTGCAAAGAGAAAAGAGAAGATTTCATTGGAAGAAATCAAGAAATCTGCATTAGAAAAAGCAGAAGCGGAACTGGCGGCAGATGGAGCTTTTCTCTTTCCATTTGAGAAGAGTCTTAGAAAAGAAGGAATCGGATTTATCTGTGAGGTAAAAAAAGCTTCTCCTTCTAAGGGCTTGATTGCAGAGGATTTTCCTTATCTTCAGATTGCTAAAGACTATGAAATGGCCGGGGCAGCAGCTATTTCCGTATTGACCGAGCCAGAATATTTTCTTGGAAAAGATAAGTATTTGCAGGAAATTGCGGTAGCAGTAAAAACTCCGGTCTTAAGAAAAGATTTTACGGTGGATGAATATCAGATATACGAAGCAAAATTGTTGGGGGCTTCTGCAGTACTTCTGATTTGTTCTCTTCTGGATGATGTTACCTTACATTCGTTCTTGGAAATTGCTCACTCCCTTGGACTTTCTGCATTAGTAGAAGCTCATGATGAGGAAGAGGTAAGAAGTGCTATGGCAGCTGGGGCAAAGATTATTGGTGTCAATAACCGGAATCTAAAAAACTTTACGGTTGATATTACGAATAGTGTCAGGTTAAGAAAACTGGTTCCAGAAGAAATCGTTTTTGTATCAGAAAGTGGAATTACAACTGCAGAAGATATTTCTGTTTTAAAAAAGAATGGAACCAACGCAGTTCTGATTGGAGAAACCTTAATGCGTAGTGAGAATAAGGCAGAAATGCTTCGGAGGTTGAGTAGTGACCAAAATTAAAATCTGTGGATTAAGAAGAATGGAAGATATTGAAGCGGTGAATGCTTGCCTGCCGGATTATGCAGGATTTGTTTTTGCCAAGGGCAAACGGACTGTTACAGAGGAAGAAGCCCAGGCTTTGCGAGAAAATCTAAATTCCCAAATTATTCCGGTAGGGGTGTTTGCCAATGCCCCAGTGGAACAGGTAGCGGAGCTCTTAAATAAGAAAGTCATAGACATTGCCCAGCTTCACGGAGAAGAAGACGAAGCGTATATTTGTGAATTGAGAGATTTGATGAAACGGGGACAGCTGATAAAAGCTCTTCGGGCTGCTTCCCCAGACAGCTTAAAGCTGGGCTGCAAACTGGATGTAGAGTATCTGCTTTTTGATGCCTTTTCACATAAGGAGTATGGCGGAACAGGAGCGACTTTTGACTGGACCTGGATTGGAAATGTAGAAAAACCTTTCTTTCTGGCAGGAGGAATTAATAGTGGGAATGTTGAAAAAGCCATGGAAATGGTATATCCTTTTGCAGTGGATGTCAGCAGTTCTGTGGAAACAGAGGGCTGGAAAGATAAGGATAAGATTATAGATATTGTAACGAAAGTAAAAAGAAAGAATCAGACGGAGGAATAGAAACATGGGAAAAGGAAGATACGGAATTCATGGAGGCCAGTATATTCCGGAAACATTAATGAATGAAGTAAATAAGCTAGAAGAAGCTTATAATTTTTATAAAAAAGATCCTGCATTTTTAGAAGAATTAGACACTCTGCTTCGGGAATATGCCGGCAGACCATCTTTATTGTATTATGCAGAGAAAATGACAAAGGATTTGGGTGGTGCAAAAATCTATTTTAAAAGAGAAGATTTGAACCACACTGGTTCTCACAAGATTAATAATGTTTTAGGTCAGGCTCTTCTTGCTAAGAAAATGGGAAAGACCAGAATCATTGCTGAGACCGGCGCAGGACAGCACGGTGTAGCAACTGCTACAGCGGCAGCACTACTGGGACTGGAATGTGAGATTTTCATGGGCAAAGAGGATACCGTTCGACAGGCACTTAACGTATATCGTATGGAGCTTTTAGGTGCAAAAGTCCATGCGGTAGAAAGTGGTACTCAGACTTTAAAAGATGCAGTAAACGAGTGTATGAGAGAATGGACAAAACGGGTAGATGATACCCTTTATGTACTTGGTTCTGTAATGGGACCACATCCATTTCCAATGATTGTCCGGGATTTCCAGAGTGTTATCAGCCGGGAAGCACGGGCACAGATATTAGAAAAAGAAGAAAAACTTCCAGATGTTGTCATGGCTTGTGTAGGCGGCGGAAGCAATGCTATGGGAATGTTCTATGAATTTATCGAGGACGAATCCGTGCAGCTGATTGGTTGTGAAGCTGCTGGACATGGAATTGATACCGATAAGACCGCTGCAACCATTGCCACCGGAAAAGAAGGGGTTTTCCACGGAATGAAATCCTATTTCTGCCAGGACGAATATGGACAGATTGCACCGGTGTATTCTATTTCCGCAGGACTGGATTATCCTGGAATTGGACCAGAACATGCCAACCTTCATGATACGGGAAGAGCTCAGTACGTGCCAGTTACCGACGAGGAAGCAGTTGAGGCCTTTGAATACATTGCAAAGACAGAAGGAATTATTGCTGCCATCGAAAGTTCTCATGCAGTAGCGCATTTGATGAAAATTGCCCCAACTATGGAGAAAGACCAGATTATTATCTGTTGTCTATCTGGACGTGGAGACAAGGACGTAGCGGCAATTGCAAGATATAGAGGAGTAAATTTGTATGAGTAAGATTAGTGAAGCATTTCAGAATAAGAAAGCATTTATCGGATTCCTGACAGCCGGGGATCCATCTTTGGAAAAGACAGAAGAATTTATTATTGAAATGGAAAAAGCCGGAGCGGCTTTGATTGAAATTGGAATTCCTTTTTCTGATCCGATTGCAGAAGGACCGGTCATTCAGGAAGCCAATGTAAGAGCATTATCAGCAGAAGGCGGTTGTACCACAGATATGGTATTTGACATGTTAGAAAGAGTCAGTAAAAAAGTATCTGTACCACTGGTATTTCTTACATATTTGAATCCAGTGTTCAGCTATGGCTATGACCGGTTCTGCGCAAGATGTCAGGAAGTGGGGATCAGTGGACTTATCATTCCAGATATGCCTTATGAAGAAAGAGAAGAATTGATTCCGTTCGCAGAAAAACATGAGGTGGAACTGATTTCTTTAATTGCTCCGACCAGCCAAGAACGGATTCAGATGATTGCAAAAGAAGCGAATGGATATATTTATGTTGTTTCTTCCATGGGAGTTACCGGAATCCGAAGTGAAATCACTACAGATATTAACGGAATCGTGGAAAATATCCGAAAGGTCACTAATACTCCAATTGCTATTGGGTTCGGTATCAACACCCCAGAGCAGGCGGCTTCCTACAGCCAGATTGCAGATGGTGTGATTGTAGGCAGTGCTATTGTGAAGATCATTGGCGAGCATGGAAAGGATGCAGGGAAATATGTATATGAATATGTGAAGTCCATGGTGGATGGGATGAAATAATAGTAGACAAAATCAGGAATCTTCCGATATAATATATAAATAGGAATTGATTGCCAAGCATCCGGAGAAAGGTACATTATACCGTTCTTGGGAGTGAGACACAGAATTGAGGAAAGTTATGTATAGAGTAGAAGGTTTTGATTTTGAAACAAAAGAGGAAGCACTTCAGGCTAAGAAGGAAGTTGAGGGAGTTCGCTACATCAAAGAACAGATGCAGTTAGACGACCCGGAAGTGGTACTTCGTTTATATCAGAAACTGGTGGCTCAGAATGTATTTGAAACACCTATTGGAATGAGTTTTTTATCGGAATTGCAGGAATTGATACAAGCTAATAGCTCCATGAAGCATGGTGTGATTTCTATGACTTCTCATGTGGAACCGGAGTTGTTGCATAAGGAGTCTGACCCGACTGATTTTGCCAGTGAAAAAGAGGCAGAGGAGGAACGGGAAGCAAGAAAAGAAGCTATCCGTCAGGAGAAAGAGAATATACGTAAAGCGAAGCAGATGGAGAAAACGTCCAATGAAGCATTTCTTGAGAATCAAGTTATGCGGGAGAAGAATGATATTGAACGCAACCAAAAGAAACAGATTGAAAAATACCGCAAACGTTTTCATATCAGCTTGTTCTTTGCCATTGTTTTTGCAGTAGCTGTAATTGGAATGTTTGCAATTACATTTATGAGCAAAGACAATGTAACTATTTTGAATTATGAAAATGCTTTAATTGACAGATACGAATCCTGGGAATCTGAATTGCAGGAGAGGGAAGATGCAATTCAGCAGAAGGAAGCGGAATTGGGAATCACCAGGGAAGAATAAAACATTTTAACAGTAGTGAGGTTTTAAAGTGGGTAAGATTAAAATTCTTGTGGTGGATGATGAAAGCCGTATGCGTAAGCTGGTACGGGATTTCTTAGTACGGGAAAATTATGAGGTTCTGGAAGCTTGTGACGGAGAGGAAGCTTTAGATGTGTTCTATAGTGACAAGGAAATAGAACTTTTAATTTTGGATGTCATGATGCCCAAAATGAATGGTTGGGAAGTCTGTAAGGAAATCCGTGAGAATTCCAAAGTACCAATCATCATGTTGACTGCAAAGGGTGATGAAAGCGACGAATTAATGGGATTTGAACTGGGAGTAGATGAGTACATTTCTAAGCCATTTTCCCCAAAAATTCTTGTAGCACGGGTTGGGGCACTTTTGCGTCGTGCCAATAAAATCGGAGAGGAAGCGCAGCTTCGGGAAATGGGCGGTATTGTTCTGGACAAGAAAGCCCATCTAGTAACGATCGACGGAAAGCCAATTGACTTAAGTTTCAAAGAATTTGAACTGTTAGATTACTTCATGGAGAATGCCGGAATTGCATTGTCCCGTGAAAAAATATTGAACAGTGTGTGGAACTACGATTATTTTGGAGACGCCCGAACCATTGATACCCACGTCAAAAAGCTCCGTAGCAAGATTGGTGAGAAGGGGAATTATATAAAAACTATCTGGGGGCTAGGGTACAAATTTAGTCTGGATAAAGAGTAAGATATAAAGCGACCTGCAAATGTGATATTTGCGAGGTCGTTTTTGGTTTTTTAAGCAAAAGAGCCAAAAATCAGCAGTAAATAGTAATTGACTAAAAGAAATAAAATAGTACAATTTAACTAGCTATTATTTTAGAATCTTTAGTTACAGGGAGAATTGGGGATGGGAATTTACTTTGATCAGGAGAAGAAACTTTTTAAACTGGATACAAATAATACAAGTTATATCATGGTTATATTGGAAGAAAAGTATCTGGGACATATTTATTATGGACAAAAATTGCAATATGCTGGGGGCGAGTATCTTCTTCGTCGGGAAGAGTATCCTTTTACACCTACTACAAATAAAAGAGAAAAATCGGCTTTTCTGGATCGATTTCCAATGGAGTATCCAACAGGAGGAATTGGTGATTACCGGGAAAGTTGTCTAAATGTAAAAAATAAGCAGGGATGTATTGGAGCCGAACTTCTTTACAAGGAACATGAGATTCGTAACGGAAAGCCAAAATTAGAGGGGCTTCCAGCTTCTTTTGGAAAAGAGGAAGAAGTAGAAACGCTGCGGATCCTATGTACAGACTTGGTTCTGGGACTGGAGGCAGAGCTGATGTATTCTGTGTTCCCAGAGAAAGATGTGATTACTCGAAGTATTAGGCTGAAAAATAGTGGACAGGAAAACATATATATTGAAAAGATATATAGTGCCTGTATTGATATGGACAATCAGGACTTTGAAATGATCAGTCTTCATGGTGCATGGGGAAGAGAACGGCACATTCAAAGAGGCAGTGTAAACTATGGAAAACAGATGGTGTCTTCTCAAAAAGGAAAGACCAGTCATCAGGAACATCCATTTCTCGCCTTGGTGACACCAGATACTACTCAGGATCATGGAGAAGTATATGCCATGAATTTTGTATATTCTGGAAATTTTATTGCTCAGGCAGAGCGGAGTCAGTTTGATCAGATCCGTATGGTAATGGGAATACATTCAGAAGCATTTTGTTGGAAACTGACACCGGGAAGTTCCTTCCAGGCGCCAGAGGTGGTTATGGTGTATTCCAGAGAAGGACTTGGAAAAATGACCCGGTCTTTCCACGATTTTTACAGAGAGAATCTCATACGAAGTCCTTATAAATATCAGAAGAGACCAGTGCTGATTAATAACTGGGAAGCAACTTATTTCGATTTTAATTCAGATAAGCTAATAGATATTGCAAGGGAAGCAAAACGATGTGGTATTGAGATGCTGGTCATGGATGATGGTTGGTTTGGAAAGAGAAATAGTGACAATAATTCTCTGGGAGATTGGACAGTAAATGAAGAAAAAATTACTACAGGATTGCCGGAACTGGTGGCACAGATCAATGAAATTGGGCTGGAATTTGGAATCTGGTTCGAACCGGAAATGATTTCTCCGGATTCTGATCTTTATCGTGCACATCCAGATTGGGCAATTCAGATTAAGGGCAGAGAAGCAACTCAGATCAGGGCGCAATATGTGTTAGATCTGTCTAGAAGAGAAGTAAGAGATTATGCTTATGAGTGTGTGGCAAAGATCTTAAGGAGCGCACCCATTGCTTATGTAAAGTGGGATATGAACCGGGAATTAAGCGATATGGGAAGCTATTGTTTACAGGCAGATGAGCAGCAGGAACTTTTTCACCGCTATGTGTTAGGAGTGTATGAAATGCAGGAGCGGCTTGTGCAGGAATTTCCCAATCTGCTTTTGGAAAACTGCTCTGGTGGAGGGGCAAGATTTGATCCAGGAATGTTATATTATAGCCCACAGATTTGGTGTTCTGATGATGCAGACGCAATTGAAAGACTGCGAATTCAGGAAGGTACTGCGTTAGTTTACCCATTATCTGTTATGGGTGCCCATGTCAGTGACTGCCCAAATCACACGGTAGGTCGAAACACTCCATTTATGACCAGAGGTCACGTGGCATTGGCGGGTACCTTTGGGTATGAATTGGATGTGACAAAGATTTCTGAGGAAGAAAGAAATCAGATTCCTGAGCAGGTGGAATTATATCATAAATATCATCATCTGATTCAGACTGGAGATTATTATCGCATTGTTTCCTGGTCAGAAAAGAGACCTTATGACTGCTGGGAAGTGGCTGCAAAAGATGGAACGGAGATTCTTGTGACTTATGTTCAGGTTCTGGCAGAAGCAAATGTACATAGTCAGGTGATAAAATTAAAGGGACTTAAAGAGAACGCCCGGTATAGACTGGAAGAGACAGGGAAAGTCTACGGTGGCGACGAATTGATGTACTGTGGTTTTCTGATACGGGATATTAGTGGCGATTTCCAGAGCAGACTGTACCATTTTGTAAAAGAAGGAGAATAGAAATCATGAATAGATTATTTAAAGGAGATACTCCATTTTATCAAGCATTGACAAAACTTTGTGATGTGATCATATTGAATTTGCTTTTTGTCATCTGCTGCATTCCAGTTATCACAATTGGACCAGCTGTAACGGCGCTTTATTATATGACAATGAAAATGATAAAGGATGAAGAGCCATCCATTGTAAAAGGATTCTTTCGGGCATTTAAAGAGAATTTCAAGCAGTCCTTTCCTATGACCCTTTTAATGATCTTAGTTTTGGGAATTCTAGTAGCGGATGTATATATTCTAGGAAACATGGAAAGTTCTGCTACTGCAATTTTGTATGGTGGTGGAGTAGCACTTATGCTGGTGGTGGCAGCAGTTGCAAGCTATGCATTTCCAATGTTAGCAAGATTTGAGAATACAGTAAAAAATACAATCATTAACGCAGCAAAACTGGCTTTGGCATATCTGCCTTATACAGCCATTATTCTGCTGGTTAATGTTGGTCCGATCATATGGTGTGTGGTATCTCCAAGTACCTTTTTTTCCTACGTATTTAAAATATGGATATGTATAGGTATTGGAGGCGGTGCATATTTAAACTCCATTTTTCTGCTTCGGATCTTTGAAAAATTATCTTAGTCAACCGGTGCATAAGTATCCCAGAAAATGTCCCGGAAAATGAGATAGACATCATGGAGGTCATCGGTTCTTACAGCCAGAAAATCTCCAGCCTGGCCGGACATGTATTTTTCTTCATCCCAGGCGGTAAAGATCTTTACGCGGTGGTCAATTGGTCTGGCATAAATTTCTACCGTTCCAGTGGAAACACAGGATTTTGCATAGGGAATAAGGGAGACAGAAGTACCTTCTGTGGTTTCACGGATTGTTGGCTCATATTCGGCATTAAATACGTAAGGTTCATTGTTATACACGTAACTTCTCTCGAATTTTTCTTTACGGATCGGATATATCTCTCCCAAAAGTCCAATCATAATATACATATCTTCTTCGATTTCGATGTCAAGATCTCCTTCTAAGGTTCGGATATTTACATGGATCCCTTCTGGAAAGAGATCTGTTATTTTTACATAGCCCAGGGACAATGGAAGCTTGCGGTATTTTTTCATGTTAGAAAGATCTGCGTTATATTCCTTGGCATAAATGATTTCGGTAGTGGAGAAATATTCTTCCAGTCGATCATTCATAAAACTGCCGATATCAAATTCTGGGCAAGGCAGCTTTGCTTTTGAGATAAAGCCTCCTGCTTTTATGAGATGTCCGCCCCCAGAACCAATTCCTTCTGTAACAGACTGAACCATTTCGCAGGCTTTTACTTCTTTTACACAGCTTCGCACAGAAAGTTTGATTCCCCCAGGAAGTACACTGTATACCAGACAGGTATCTACTACATCCACTTCTAAAATCAGGTCACTAATCATTCCAAGAATGTTCGGATCACAGGGATCTGCCTGAACCACAGCAAAACGATATTTCTCATTATAACGATAATCCTGTAATGCTTTTCCCGCAATGACAAGTTCAGATAAAGAAAGATTGGTATTGCGGAAAAGGGTAATAAGGCTTCGGTCAAAAAGACATTCATCTCTTAGATCCTTGTCCAGAGGATGAGAAAGCTCAGTGAAATTGTTTGTATCTGTAAGAAGTCCGTAGTACAGTGCAGTTGTCAGATGCTTGTCGGCATTTACATCGATTCCCTCTGCTCTAAGCATATCCCAGACAATAGTGGAGCAGGAACCTAAATTGCTTCGAAGTTCGCAAAGAGGGGGAAAGTCCACTGCTGGCTGATGATGGTCAATGATGGCAATCGTTTTTGCTTCAAAAGAATTTACATTTCCTTCGCCATGCTGGCAGTCTACGGTAATAAGGAGCTCAGGGCTGTTCAGTGTCTCTACATGTTCAATTGGAATATTCAGAGTTTCAACCATAAGACATAGATTGGCTTTTTGGATCTGATTTGGACCGGAATATATCAGACGGACATTCTTGTTGTGGGCTTTCAGGTATGTATACACACCGAAACCACTGGCAATCGCATCCGCATCTGGATTGTTGTGACACTGGATAACAATATCTTGAAAATTCAATAAATCACTTAATCTCATAATTGTATTCTCTTTCTTGGAATCATTTTACATTGTATTATGGTTCTTATGATACCACACAAATTTCTAAATAGAAATATGCAAAAAAGTGAATTTTTTGTGGACTTTATGCTCCTTCAATTTACTTTTTTCTTAGAATCTGTTATATTTAGCCCAAAAGTATGTTGGAAAGGTATGCAGCGGAAATTGCAGAAGGTGTGGACCGTTCAGAAGTACTTCTTTTGATTTTATCGGAAGCTGCCAATCAGTCTCCCCATGTACTTAGGGAAGTAGAAAGAGCAGTAACAAAATCAATTCCGATTTTGGTTTATAAGATTGAAGAGGTTACGCTTACGAAATCCATGGAATACTTCCTTATGACCCATCAGTGGATGAATGCCAAGAAGAACAACTATGATGATATATTAGAAAATATTGAGAAATTGAAAACGGCATTGGAGCAATCGGGAAATGTTGCTCTACAAAAAATGGTACAGTCTTCTGATAAGACTGTACTGAAAAAGCCTAGAAATAAAAATAAATTTCTTGTGGCACTGGCAGCAGTCGTGGTAATTCTGCTTCTTGTAGCAGGTGTAGTAATGGTGACGATTGGAAAGGGTGTTGGAAGTGGAAAGTATAATTATGATGGCGATGTGAGTTATTATGGAGCAGAGACAGAAGCAGAGACCGATATAGAACTTCAGGCATTTGTCCGAGGGGACAGTAGTTGGGAGAATTCTGTCATTAGGACATGGCTGAATTCTGCTGATGAGAATGTGGAATACATCGGACAGGCACCATGCTTTGTGCGAGACTGATCTAGTAGAGACTAGAGACAAAGTATTTCTTTTGTCCATGGATGAACTGAAATGGTTCGAAGAAGCGAATGTTTCGTTGCTGGCTGAGCCAACAGAGCAAGCGGTAGAGCAGGATGAAACCTATTGGTATAGGGATTATTGTTTGGGATTTGGAACCCAGTATCATATGTGGTGGTTACGAGAACCAGTAGAAGGTTCTTCTTCTCAATGCTATCTTGTGGGAAATGGTTATCAGGAAGAAAATATTTACACATGGGAAACGGGAGTGGAAAGCTTTGGTATCCGACCGGCGGTTACAGTGGATTTGACAAAAGATTGTATTCGAATGGAAATGCCATAAGACATGGGAGGTCGTAGAAGATGAAAAAACAGATGTCACTTTCTCTACAGTTGACATTGGTCATGACACTTTTAGTGGCTGGAACAATTGGCCTCTGCGGGGTTTTGAATAATACGTTTCTGGAAAAATTTTATGTATATAATAAGCAGGCGGAACTGTTAGATGGATTTGAAAAAATTAATAAAGCCAGCGAAGATGGAACTCTGCTTACAGAAGAATTTGATATTGTTTTTGAGAGAATTTGCACAAATGGAAATATAAATATCATTGTCAGTGGACCGAATCGAATGGTGATTCGGTCTTATTCTGCCAATCAGCAGCTACTTCTTATGAAATTAAATGAATTTATTACGGGAGGAAGAAAAGAAGAGTCCCAGGTAATCATAAGTACGGAGCAATATATTGTGGAAAAACAGCGGGACAGTAGAATGCAGTCAGAATATCTCATTTTATATGGATGGCTTCCAGACGGAAATTATGTTTATATGCAGACGGCTCTGGAAAGTATCCGGGAAAGTGCAGATATTACGAATCGTTTCTTTCTTGTAATTGGATTATGTGCTCTTGTACTTTGTGCACTGGTTATTATTGTAGTTTCAAAAAGCATTTCCAGCCCAATTCGAAAGCTTTCGAGTATCAGTGAAAAAATGTCTAATTTGGAATTTGAAGCGAAATACCAGTCGGGAAGGTATACCAGCAGGGAACTGGACGAGCTAGGGCAGCACATGAACGAAATGTCCAAAAGTCTGGAAAAGACCATATCAGAATTAAAGATTGCCAATAATGAACTGATGCAGGATATTGAGAAAAAGGAGCGCATCGATGAAATGCGGAAGGAATTTTTGTCTAATGTCTCTCATGAGTTAAAGACTCCTCTTGCGCTAATACAGGGATATGCGGAAGGATTAAAAGAATGTGTCAATGAAGAGGAGGAAAGCAGGGATTTTTACTGTGAAGTCATTGTGGATGAAGCAGATAAGATGAATCAGTTAGTTAGAAAGCTTTTGACTTTAAATCAATTGGAGTTTGGAAATGATTTGGTAGAATTGGAGCGTTTTGATATGACAGAATTGGTCCGGGGCATAGTAGAGGCATCTTCCCTTATGGCTTTTTCAGAAGGAATTACCATGGACTTTTTACAGAAAGAATCTGTCTACGTATGGGGAGACGAATTTAAAATAGAGCAGGTAATATCTAATTATCTAAGCAATGCCATTCACTATGCTCAGGGAGAAAAAAAGATTCGGGTATCGTTTCAAGAGAGAGAGAATCTCTTAAGAGTGTCTGTGTTCAATACAGGTGCTCAGATTCCAGAAGAAGAATTGGAAAAGGTATGGATCAAATTTTACAAAATAGATAAAGCCAGAACTCGGGAATATGGTGGAAGCGGTATAGGACTTTCCATTGTAAAAGCAATTATGGATTCCCATCATCAGAATTGCGGTATTGTGAACCATGAGAATGGAGTGGAATTCTGGATGGAGCTAGAGCGCTGTAATTAGTGGGAACAACTCTAATAATCCTATATTTTTAGTTGCTATATCACAAAAAATGTGGTACGATAAATATATTTATAGGAGAAAAGTTACAAGGAGTTGGCATGAAAAAGAAAATTTGTTGTTTTTTTGCACTAATGCTGGCGTGTACAGGGATTTTAAGTGGATGTGGGGCGAAGATGTATGAATTAACGGAGAAGGAAGAAGAAGTCATCGTTCAGTACGCAGCTTATGTGTTAGGTAAGCATAATATTTATCAGAAAGACGGAATGGTCAAACTGGAACCAGAAGAATACAGGGAGACACAAGAAATGGACAGCCAGATAGAGGAATCAGAAAGTGAAGGAGCAGGTGAAACATCAGATGGTGGATCATCAGAAGGTGGATCATCAGAAAGTGAAGTAGCAGTAGAGAAGAGTGTTGCACTTGCTGCAATAGCGGGACAGGAAGGTTTTATTACATTCCAATATCTTGGATATGAATTTATGAAAGAGTACGCAGAAGGCGGATATTTTTCTATGGAAGCTGGAGAAGGAAATGAGTTCATGGTCATGCATTTTTCTATGAAAAACGATTCCCAGCAGGAAGTTAATGTTAATTTGATGAAGATAAGTCCAGCGTTCTTCTGCAGGGTTAATGGAGATCAGATCTATACTTGTGAGAAGTCTCTTGCAAATCAGGATTTATCTACTTATCTTGCACCGGTCAAGAGTGGAGAACAGCAGGAGGTGGTGCTTCTGTTTAAGGTTCCGGAAGGGGTATCCGGAAATGTTCAGAATTTGGAATTGCTTTTTGAACAGAATGGTACAAAGGTGCCAGTGATTTTGTAGAAAATGCAAAAAAAAATTTAAAAAAAATACCACTTTATAGAACAATATGTTATACTAAAATATATAAGAGCTTTGGGAGGACAGATATGGATACAAATATACTTTTGGAATCAGGAACCAATGAGTTAGAGATATTGGAATTTACTTTGGGAAATAACCATTACGGAATTAACGTGGCTAAAATTCGTGAGATTCTCACATATCAACCGGTAACACCAGTACCGAATTCACATCCTAGCGTAGAAGGTATTTTCATGCCACGTGATACTATGATTACAGTTATTAATCTGAAGAGTTGTCTGGGACAGCAACAGTCAGGGGATGAAGGACTGTTCATTATTACTAACTTTAATAAACTTAACATTGCGTTTCATGTTGACCAGGTTATTGGAATTCATCGTGTATCCTGGGAAGAAATTATTAAACCAGACTCCACATTAAATACAAGTGATATCAGTGTTTCTACTGGTGTTATTAAGATTCAGGACAAGCTTGTTGTAATCTTAGATTTTGAATCGATTGTTTCAGGAATCAGCCCTGAGACGGGACTTCGTACCAATGACGTGGATCAGATGGAGAAGAGAGAGAGAAGTGATTCTCCAATTTTGATTGCAGAAGATTCCCCGTTATTAAGCAAATTAATCACGGATTGTTTAAGAAAAGCCGGTTACGTAAAACTGATTGTTACTAACAACGGTCAGGAGGCTTGGGATAAGCTCTCTGAATTTAAGAAAGATGGTACGGTAAAAGATAAAGTACACTGTATCATTACTGATATTGAGATGCCACAGATGGATGGACACAGACTTACCAAGCTTGCGAAAACAGATGACGCAATAAAGAATATCCCGCTTATCATTTTCTCGTCTCTTGTCAATGAGGAAATGAAACGTAAGGGTGAGCAGCTTGGGGCAGATGCACAGCTCACAAAACCAGAAATCGGACAGTTGGTTGAGGCAATTGATGGCCTGATTGAGAAAACACAGGGAAAATAAGAGTTAAGAACGCTAAGGGGTGTGGTGCTTTATCACATCCCTTAATGTGTTCCAATACAGGAGCGTTTTATGAAGAATATTTCACAAGAAAATTATCTGGACCAGTTATTAAATTCTGTAGATGGAAATAATACTGGCAGAAAAAATGAAACAGAAATTTTAGAAGATGAATTAATTCAGGTACATAATAAACAGACAGGAACTTCCACTTCATCATCAGAAGATGAGTTTATCAGAGAATTTGAACGGGAACTGGCAGCAGAGGGATACGGACAGTATATTTCAGAATTTGAAAAGGAACTGGACGAAGAACGCCGAATGAAGGAACAATCTCTGAGAGAGAAAAAGTCTTCTGCAAAAATTGATAAGGAAGCTAAGAATAGAATGGATATGGTTTCTGAAGATATCGATTCTGTTATTCAGAAAATCACGGAAGATGATTTTGGAGAAGAAAGTATAAGTGATCTCTCTGTGTCTGGAGACATTGATTTAAATGATGATACATATATAGATAACTTGGAGGCGGCACAGGGGGACGTTTCAAAAGATACATTGGATTTGTCCAGATTGGAAAGTCCTCAGGAAGATACATTGGATCTGTCCATGTTGGAAGGAGAAGAGGATTCGCTTTCACTTACAGAAGCAGGGGAGCCAGATCTCTCAGGAAACGGAACAAAGACTCTGGATGATCTGTTAGCAGAAGAGGATGAATTAAAAGATATCAGCGATTTGTTCTCTGGCGATGCAGATGGTATTTCAGAAGGCGACAGTGAAATTGATTTGTTTGGTAAGCAACAGATGGAAGCCGCAGAAAATGTAATTTCAGGAGAAGAAGCTGATCAGGAAAAAGGCAAGAAGAAAAAGAAAAAAACAGGAAAAGGCGAAGGTGGTTTTTTCCAGAAACTTGGAAAACTTTTCTTTTCAGAGGAATCCAATACAGTGGATTTAAATGAGACGAATGATATGAGTGCTCAGGAACTTTCAGAGGAAAATCAGCAGATTCTGAGAGAACTAGGGTCTTTGGATGATGAGCCTGTGGTAGAAAAGAAGAAAGAAAAAAAGCAAAAGAAGACGAAGAAGGAAGCAAAGCCTAAGGCAAAAAAGGTAAAGGCACCAAAACCCAAAAAAGCACCAAAACCAAAGAAAAAGAAACCAGTGGATAATACACCACCTCTTCCAAAGAAACCGGTCATTATGATTTTTTTAATGGTTGCTTCTATGGCAGCATTTGTACTGATTGCTACGAATTTAATTGGATATGCCAACAGCTTTAATCCAGCAAAGGATTTGTTTGAAGAAGGGGAGTATGCAGATGCTTTTGAATTGGTAGGCGGTAAGACTCCAAGAAAAGAAGACGAAGAAATGCATAATCAGCTAAAGGTTCTTTCAGCAGTGCAGAGTGAATATCGTGCTTATGAGACTTTCTTCTCCATGGATATGCAGCAAGAGGCACTGGATTCATTAGTATGTGCGGCAGGAAGATATGAAGTGAATTATGAGGGTGCCGTTGAATATGGTTGTGAAGATAAGATGGATGAATTAAAGCAGAAAATTGAACTGTCTTTGAAAGTTCATTATCAGACCACTTTTGAAGAGGCATTGGAGATTTATAGTATAAGGGATAGAAAAGAATATTCCCGGAAAATTATGGAAAAGCTGCAGCAGTTAGGCTTGGATTAGGAGACAACATGATTGCGATAATTGATTATAATGCAGGCAATTTAAAAAGTGTAGAAAAAGCATTAAATTCCATGGGGCAGGAATGTGTGGTTACCAGGGATTTTCAGGAAATTGAACAGGCTGATAAGATAATCCTTCCTGGTGTAGGAGCATTTGGAGATGCCATGGCTCAGTTGAAAAAATATGAACTTGATAAAGTGATTCGGGAAGTGACTGCGAAAGGGAAACCATTTCTTGGAATTTGTCTGGGATTACAGTTGCTTTTTGAAGGAAGTGAAGAAAGTCAGGGCGTGGAAGGGCTTCACATTCTGGATGGAAAAATTTTAAGGATTCCAGATCAGGAAGGGCTTAAAATTCCCCATATTGGATGGAATTCATTAAATCTGTTAAATGATGGAAGGCTCTTTAAAGGAATTTCTCAGGACGCATATGTATATTTCGTCCATTCCTATTATTTAAAAGCAAAAGAACCGGAGATTGTAAAGGCAACCACAGAATACAGTACTTGTATTCATGCTTCTGTTGAGAAGGGAAATGTGTTTGCCTGTCAGTTCCATCCTGAGAAAAGTGGTCTTGTGGGGCTGGAAATCTTAAAGAATTTTACTGAAATCTAGGAGACAAAATATGTTTACAAAAAGGATTATCCCATGTCTGGATGTGAATAATGGACGAGTAGTAAAAGGCGTAAATTTTGTAAATCTGCAGGATGCAGGAGATCCTGTGGAAATTGCAGCGGCTTATGATAAAGCAGGAGCAGATGAAGTGGTTTTTCTGGATATTACAGCTTCTTCTGACAACAGAGGAACTGTAGTCGATATGGTACGGAAGGTGGCTGAGAAAGTATTTATTCCTTTTACAGTAGGAGGTGGAATTCGTACCGTTGATGATTTTAAAGCGCTTCTGAGAGAAGGAGCGGACAAGATTTCCATTAATTCTTCAGCAATCAATACTCCACAACTGATCAGTGATGCAGCAGATAAATTTGGAAGTCAGTGTGTAGTTGTTGCCATCGATGCCAGAAGAAGAGAAGATGGCGGCGGCTGGAATGTTTATAAAAATGGAGGAAGAATCGATACGGGGCTGGATGCCATTGAATGGGCAATGAAAGCAAACAGCCTTGGTGCAGGAGAAATTCTTCTTACAAGCATGGATTGTGACGGAACAAAAGCTGGATATGATATTGAACTGACAAGACTGATTGCAGAGAATGTTTCCATTCCAGTTATTGCTTCTGGTGGAGCAGGTACCAAAGACCATTTCTATGATGCTTTGACAGAAGGAAAAGCAGATGCAGCCTTAGCTGCTTCTTTATTCCATTACAAAGAATTGGAAATCATGGATTTAAAGAATTATCTGGCTGACAGAGGGGTATCTGTGAGACGATAGGAGAACATTATGGCAATGATTAATAATGACTGGCTGGATTCCATTTCCGAAGAATTTTCAAAACCTTATTACCGGAATCTATATCAGTTTGTGAAAGAAGAGTACAGTAAAAGTGTAATTTATCCTCCAGCAGATGATATTTTTAATGCCCTGCATTTTACACCATTAAGTAAAGTAAAAGTGCTGATTCTCGGACAGGATCCTTATCACAATGAGCATCAGGCACATGGCCTAAGTTTTTCTGTGTTGCCAGATCAGAAAGAGATTCCACCATCTTTGCAGAATATTTACAAAGAATTGCAGGAAGATTTAGGGTGTAAAATCCCAAATAACGGATATTTGAAAAAGTGGGCAGATCAAGGTGTGTTGCTTCTAAATACAGTTCTTACAGTTAGGGCTCATCAGGCGAATTCACATCAGGGAAGAGGCTGGGAGCAGTTTACGGATGCTATTATTCAGGCTGTAAATGAACAGGATAGAGCAGTGGTCTATATGCTTTGGGGCAGACCAGCCCAGTCTAAGATTCCTATGTTGAATAATCCAAAGCATCTGATTTTAAAGGCTCCTCATCCAAGTCCCTTATCTGCATATAGAGGATTTTTTGGGTGTAAACACTTTAGTCAGGCAAATGAATTTCTTGTGAAAAACGGGGAGGAGTCGATTGACTGGCAGATTGAAGATCTGTAAAAGAACTGGAGAGAAGCGTAAGTTTCTGGAAAGAATAAAAAAAGTTCCTATAAAATGAGGAGTGCCCCACTACTCAATGAGCAGTGAGGCTATTATGAAAAAATAAACAAATGTAACTTGCTGTTTGTTATGTGTATATATTAGCAATAATATATGAATAAAATATGAACGAAACGGAAATTTTTTATTATTTTTCACATTTTTTTGGGGAATTCAAGAAAAAAGTTGTAAAAATTGCAAAATGGAAGTATAGTTTAATTATAAAGGAGTGATGAATATGGCAACAATTTCAGCTTATGATTCTAATTCAATTAGTACATTATTTTCCAGTTTGAATACATCGACCTCATCTGCATCTAGTTTTTATAATATTAACTTGACAGATTATGCGTCTATTAAGAGTGGGTCTTATTTTAAGTTATTAAAATCATATTACGGCAATGATGAAATTGCTGCAAAGAACTCATCTAAGGCTATTAGTAGTACCTCTACTTCAGAAGATTCTACCAAGACTCTTGCAAATGTGAAGAGTGCAGCAACTGACCTTAGTGAGTCTGCAAAAGCATTATATGATAAGAACAGTAAATCTGTCTTTAATGAAGTGACTACTACAGATAAAGATGGTAATAAGACCACAGGATATGATGTAGATGCAATTTATGAGAAAGTCGGTGAATTTGTTTCTGATTATAATTCATTAATCGCAACAGCAGGTAAATCCAATACGGATAGTATTGCGAATGGAGCAGCCTCTCTTGTGAATACCACCAAAATGAACGAGGATGCTTTAAATGCAATTGGAATTTCGATGGATAAAGAAGACTATACCTTGTCCATTAATGAAGAGACTTTTAAGAATTCTGATATGGAAGATGTAAAGAAATTATTCTATGGTACCAGTTCTTATGCATATTCTGCTGGGGTAAAAGCATCCATGCTAGAGAGTTATGCAACCAGCGAAAGCGCGAAAGCAAATACATATACCAATTCTGGAAGCTACAGTAATAATTACAGCACAGGAAATATTTTCAGCGATTATTTTTAAGGATAATAAGAAAGCCCAGCGGTTATTCCGCTGGGCGTTTTTTAGTTATCGTCCTCATCATTTGCAGACATATTATAAACCTGACGTTTTCTCGCCATAACATCACTTTCTAAGTATTCATCGTAAGTAGAAACTTTATCGATCATAGAACCATCTGGTAAGAACTCGATAATACGGTTCGCTGTTGTCTGTACCACCTGGTGGTCACGGCAGGCAAACAGGATAACACCGGAGAATTTCATCATACCATTATTTAAAGCGGTAATGGATTCCATATCTAAATGGTCAGTAGGTTCGTCAAAGATTAAGACATTACTTGCCATGATCATCATACGGGAGAGGAGTACACGGACTTTTTCACCACCGGAAAGAACCCGCATTTTCTTCACACCATCTTCCCCAGCGAATAACATTCTACCAAGGAAACCACGAACGTAGGTTGCATCTTTGATTTCAGAATACTGGGTCAGCCAGTCAACGATCAGATCGTCAGTATCAAAAATGGTAGTGTTGTCCTTAGGGAAGTAAGCTTGGCTTGTAGTAACGCCCCATTTATAGGAACCGCTGTCTGGTTCCATTTCGCCGGTAAGAATCTTAAAGAGAGTAGTCTTTGCAAGTTCGTTTCCACCAACGAAAGCAATCTTATCATCATGACCAACGATAAAGGATACGTTATCTAATACTTTTACACCATCGATAGTTTTGGTAATTCCTTCAACAGTCAGAACTTCGTTACCGATTTCACGGCTTGGACGGAAGTCAATGTAAGGATATTTACGGCTGGAAGGTTTGATTTCATCCAGCTGGATTTTTTCTAAGGCACGTTTACGGGAAGTAGCCTGTTTGGATTTGGAAGCGTTAGCGGAGAAACGAGAGATAAATTCCTGTAACTCTTTGATTTTTTCTTCTTTTTTCTTGTTGGCTTCTTTCATCTGGCGAACGATTAACTGACTGGATTCATACCAGAAGTCGTAGTTACCAGCGTATAGTTGAATTTTACCGTAGTCCATATCAGCAATATTGGTACATACTTTGTTTAAGAAATAACGGTCGTGGGAAACCACGATTACGGTATTTTCAAAGTTAATTAAGAATTCTTCCAACCAGGAAATCGCATCCAGATCCAGGTGGTTGGTAGGCTCGTCAAGGAGCAGGATGTCAGGATTTCCGAAGAGCGCCTGAGCCAGAAGAACCTTGACCTTTAAAGCACCAGGAAGATCTGCCATCATGGTATAGTGATCTTCAGTAGGGATTCCGAGACCATTTAAGAGAGTCGCAGCATCAGACTCTGCATTCCAGCCATCCATGTCTGCAAATTCTGCCTCCAGTTCACTGGCACGGATACCATCTTCGTCTGTGAAATCTTCTTTCATGTAAATGGCATCTTTTTCCTTCATGATGTCGTAAAGACGCTTATTTCCCATGATAACTGTATCTAAAACGTTGAATTCATCATATTTGAAATGATCCTGTTGCAAGAAAGAAAGACGCTGTCCAGGAGTGATGACGATTTCACCGCTGGTTGGCTCTAACTGTCCGGATAAGATTTTCAGGAAAGTAGATTTTCCAGCACCATTGGCACCAATCAGTCCATAGCAGTTTCCCTCTGTAAATTTAATGTTGACTTCTTCAAAAAGCGCTTTTTTTCCAAGTCTTAATGTAATATTATTTGCACTAATCATCGTTTTACCTTTCTTATTTGAATGTCTAAATAGCAATCGTTTTCTATTTTATCGTATAATTTACATTTTGCAAGCCTTTTTCATGGGGATGTTGATAAAAATTTTCATTATGCACTTTTAAAAATACAATCTTTCGACGGGGAAAGTCTTGCTTTTTCCCTGTAATAATCCTATATTATATTATTAGAGACATTGTGTTTGTCTAATTGAACACTTATTAATATATTAGGAGGAACAAACATGAAACGTTCAATGAAAACCATGGATGGAAACCATGCAGCAGCTCATGCTTCTTATGCATTTACTGATGTTGCAGCAATCTATCCTATTACTCCTTCATCTGTTATGGCAGAAGCTACAGATGAATGGGCAACTGCTGGAAGAAAGAATATTTTCGGACAGACTGTTCAGGTTACAGAAATGCAGTCCGAAGCTGGTGCAGCTGGTACTGTACACGGATCTTTAACAGCTGGTGCATTAACAACAACTTATACAGCTTCTCAGGGTCTTTTACTTATGATTCCTAACCTGTACAAAGTTGCTGGTGAGAGACTTCCAGGTGTATTCAACGTATCTGCTCGTTGTGTAGCTTCTCACGCATTAAACATCTTCGGTGATCACTCTGACGTATATGCTTGCCGTCAGACTGGTGTAGCTATGCTTTGTGAATCATCTGTACAGGAAGTTATGGACTTAACTCCAGTTGCTCACTGTGCAGCAATCAAAGGAAGACTTCCTTTCATTAACTTCTTCGATGGTTTCCGTACATCTCATGAGATCCAGAAAATCGAGACATGGGATTACGAAGATTTAAAAGATATGGTAGATATGGATGCAGTTGATGCTTTCCGTAAGAACGCATTAAATCCAAATCATCCAGTAGAAATGGGATCTGCTCAGAACCCAGATATCTTCTTCCAGTCAAGAGAAGCTTGCAATACTACATATGATGAGCTTCCAGCTATTGTTCAGGAATATATGGACAAAGTTAACGAGAAGATTGGAACAAACTACAAATTATTCAACTACTACGGTGCAGAGGATGCAGAGAAAGTTATCATCGCTATGGGTTCTGTATGTGAAACTATCGATGAGACAGTTGACTTCTTAGTAGCAAGAGGCGAGAAAGTTGGTGTTGTTAAAGTTCGTCTTTACAGACCATTCGTTAAAGAAGCATTAATCGATGCTATCCCAGATACAGTTAAACGTATCGCAGTATTAGACAGAACAAAAGAGCCAGGATCTCTTGGCGAGCCATTATATCTTGACGTAGTTGCTGCATTAAAAGGAAGCAAATTCGATCAGGTTGCTATTACAAGTGGACGTTACGGATTAGGATCTAAAGATACTACTCCTGGACAGATCATTTCTGTATTCAATAATACAGAGAAAGAAAGATTTACAATCGGTATTATCGATGACGTTACAAATCTTTCTCTTGACATCAAAGAGAATCCTGTTACAACTCCAGAAGGAACTACTAACTGTAAGTTCTGGGGACTTGGAGCAGATGGTACTGTAGGTGCTAACAAGAACTCTATCAAGATCATTGGTGATAACACAGATATGTATGCACAGGCATACTTTGATTATGACTCTAAGAAATCCGGTGGTGTTACAATTTCCCACTTACGTTTCGGTCATACACCAATCCGTTCTACCTACTTAATTTCTCAGGCAAACTTCGTAGCTTGTCACTGTACTGCTTACATCTACAAATACAACATGGTTCAGGACTTAGTACCAGGAGGAACATTCCTGTTCAATACACAGTGGACTGTAGATGAATTAGATGAGAAATTACCAGGACAGGTTAAGAGATATATCGCTGAAAATAACATCAACTTCTACATCATTGATGGTGTTAAGATTGGTAAAGAAATCGGACTTGGAAACCGTATCAACACAGTTCTTCAGTCTGCATTCTTCTCATTAACAAAACTGATTCCAGAAGAAGAAGTTATTAAATTAATGAAAGATGCTGCTACCAAGTCTTACGCTAAAAAGGGTGATGACATCGTTAAGATGAATCATGACGCTATCGACGCTGGTGCAACAGCTTACGTGAAAGTTGAAGTTCCAGAAAGCTGGAAGAACTGCACTGATGATGACTTCTCTAAAGAAATCAAAGGTGACAGACCAGAAGTTGTTGATTTCGTTAAAGAAATTCAGTCCAAAGTTAACGGACAGACAGGTAACACAATTCCTGTATCTACAACATTAAAATACCAGACTGGTTGGACTCCATCCGGTACAGCAGCATACGAGAAACGTGGTGTTGCTACAGACGTTCCAGTATGGGATGCTACAAAATGTATCGAATGTAACCAGTGTTCTTATGTATGTCCTCATGCAGCAATCCGTCCAGTAGCTATGACTGAAGCAGAAGCAGCAGCAGCTCCAGAAGGAATGCAGATGAAAGACCTGAATCAGGTTCCAGGATATAAATTTGCTATCGTTGTTTCTGCATACGACTGTACAGGATGTGGATCTTGTGTAAACGTATGTCCTGATAAAGTACAGGCTATTAACATGGCAAGCTTTGAAGCAAACGCAGAAGAGCAGAAATTCTTCGATTACGCCGTAACTCTTCCAGACAAAGAAGATGTTATCGAGAAATTCAAGCTTAACTCTGTAAAAGGATCTCAGTTCCGTCAGCCATTACTTGAGTTCTCTGGAGCTTGTGGTGGATGTGGTGAGACACCTTACGCTAAATTAATTACCCAGTTATTTGGTGATAGAATGTACATTGCAAATGCAACTGGATGTTCTTCTATCTGGGCTAACTCTTCACCTTCTACACCTTACACAGTAAACAAGAAGGGACAGGGTCCTGCATGGTCTAACTCCTTATTCGAGGATGCTGCTGAATTCGGTTATGGTATGTTACTCGCTCAGAGAGCAATCCGTGACAGATTAAAGAATCAGTTAGATGAAATCGAAGCTAACACAGACAATGCAGAAGTAAAAGAAGCTATCAAAGAGTGGAATGATACATTCGCTTGTGGTGTTACAAACGGACCTGCAACAGAGAAGTTAGTAGTGGCATTAGAGGCTTGTGGATGTGATGCTTCTAAGAACATTCTGAAAGAGAAAGATTACCTTGCTAAGAAGTCCCAGTGGATCTTCGGTGGTGACGGATGGGCATACGATATTGGATTCGGTGGTGTAGACCATGTATTAGCATCTGGTAAAGATATCAATATCATGGTATTCGATACAGAAGTTTACTCCAACACAGGTGGACAGTCTTCTAAATCTACTCCAACAGGTGCAATTGCTCAGTTCGCAGCTGGTGGTAAAGAGACTAAGAAGAAAGACCTTGCTGGTATTGCAATGAGCTATGGTTATGTATATGTTGCACACATTTCTATGGGTGCTGACATGAACCAGTGTGTAAAAGCTATTGCAGAAGCAGAAGCTTATCCAGGACCATCATTAATTATTGCTTATGCTCCATGTATCAACCATGGTATCAAGAAAGGTATGAGCAAAGCGATGACAGAAGAAGCATTGGCAGTTGAATGTGGATACTGGAACAACTTCCGTTTCAATCCAGCAGCAGAAAACAAATTTACTCTTGACAGCAAAGAACCAAACATGGACGGATACGTTGATTTCTTAAATGGGGAAGTTCGTTACAATGCTTTAGCAAGAGCAAATGCTGAAAAAGCAGCTGTTATGTTCGAAAAGAACAAAGAAGAAGCAGCAGCTAGATACGAATATCTTAAAAAACTTGTTGATCTTCATGCAGCGAAATAATTAGCTATATAATTATGATCCCAGTGCAATAAGCACTGGGATTTTTAATTGCGAAAAACTATTCTCGTGTTATAATGTATTGCAAATACATAAGAGGGTGATTAAGTGAAAAAAGAGATTATTTACTACCCAGT
>JBGVLD010000023.1:0-16120 GCA_045124075.1 Agathobacter sp. | reverse complement strand
GGATGCTGCCAGAGAAGCAGGTGCCTACGGCGGAACCGTCATTCATGCCAAAGGAACTGGAATGGAGATTGCAGAGAAATTCATGCATCTATCCCTTGCCGCAGAAAAAGAAATCCTATTTATCGTTACAAAAACCGAACAAAAAAATCCGATCATGCAGGCAATTATGCAGAAAGCTGGCCCAGACAGCAAGGCGAAAGCAATTACCTTCTCTCTTCCAGTAACGGATACTGCAGGACTTCGCCTGATTGAAGATTAAAAAAGAGGGAACAGCTCACCATCTGTTCCCCTTTTTTATTTTATATTGCCTTATATTTTTCAGTATTTTCAGTCAATGCCCATGCATGCTGAATCTTAATATGCTCATCCATCAAATCAGAATCTTCCAGTAAAGTCTTCAAATCTGCTATCATTTGTACAGAATCTGTTACAGAATAAATATGCTGCACTGCTGTATAATCCCGATTATGCATGGTCTCTTTAAATGCAAAGATCAACTGATTATGCAAAAAGGCTTTTCGCACCGCAGATACAATTTCAGACTCATAATTGATATCCAGATAAAAATCGCATTTTTCAAAAAGCTCATCTAATATATTTAATTTTACTCCTGGATAAAGAGTTACATTTTCATACCTTCCTATGCTCATAAGCTTGGATGACATTTCTGTAAGCGCTGCAATATGAAAATGCATTTGTGGAAGTGCCTCTGCCAGTTTCTCACACTCTGCAATTCGCTCTGAATTGGTACAAATTAATGCTTCCGGCTTATGCTCATTTTCTTGCTTAAATGGATATACAAATCCGAGTCTATGTACCATAGAAGGAGATGCTCCCAGTTCCACCAATCTGTTATAAGCCTGTCTTTTCTGCACCATAATTCCTTTTGTAGCAGTGGACTGCCCATTCAAGATAATCTGCATATTTCCAGGAATGACATCTCTTACAGGCTCCTGCCAGAATAGGATATCTTCTTTTTCTTCCCTACTAAGTCTCTGCGATACAAAGAATGGTGTGGATAAAGAATTAAAGAAAATCCTGCTTTTGGAAAATCCTGCTCTCTCCATAAAATAGAGAACAAATTCTGTCTTATTTGGAAAAATCTTTACGATGTCTCCATCATTTAAGATGATGTCACCAGTAACGAAATTTTCCATGATAATTTCTTTACCATCCCCAGAAAAATAAGACTTATTTACTTTCTGGCCTTTTGCATTAAAGATGGTTCTGGCATATAATGCCCCATAACAGTTATAATGATCGCTGGAACGCACAATCCCTCTTTCATCAAGCCAGTCTACCACCCGTACGAGACGCTTATGGGCAGGCTCTGCGTAAAAGATCCGTCCTCTTTCTTTGCTCAGATTGTGTACCCTTCCGCTGCTGTTATTGGCACTGATTTCCCAATAATCCGGCACCTTGATCTGATTAAAATATCTTGGCTTTCCCGGTATATTTTTTGCGTTCTTAAAGTCCCCTAAGAAAAAGCCAAACACAGACATGACATTTTCCGGTAAAAATCCATCGTCTTCAATGACTACCGTGGGATAATCTTTTCCTGCCATCTGAAATGATTTATGCAGATTTTCACTGTCTAATTCATAATTATCAAAAAGTAACACTATTTCGCTTGATTTACTGTAGTCGCCCATCGTTTCTCCACCTCTGTTGTAAGATAGGTATTCGCCTTTTCATATGAGTGCTCATGGAATGCTTCCATATCCGCCTCTGTAAATAACCGGATAATACACTCCGTTAATTTCCTGATTCGCTCTTTACTGTCCATTTTATCGTGCACAGGAATCTTATATCCATTTTGTCCATCATCAATAAAATTCTGATTGCCATAACGAACATCAAATCCAATGATTGGAAGTCCTGATCCAATGGCTTCCAACAGTGTAAGACCAAAGCCCTCACTGGTGGATCCGGATAGATAAGCCTCATAATGCTTATAGACCTCGTTTAAATTCTGCTGTCCACAAAGTTTCACATAATTTCCACAGTTAAATTTATGAATCAGTTCTTTTAATTTCTCTTCTTCGCCACCTTTTCCATAAATATCCAGTGATATTTCAGGCACCTGTTTTCTTGCCTCTACTACTGCCTCGATCAGCCAGTCCACATGCTTTTCTGTTGCGAGTCGCGAAGCTGTGATTAAGGAATATGGTTTTCTCGGTTCTTTCGGATATTTTAACTCATCCAGACTTCCCACCGGAATCGTTACTACATTCGGTGTTGCCCCTACATATTTTAAGAACTGCTTTTTTAAAAGGCGGTTCTGATCATCTGTAGCAGTTACATAAAAATCAATATGCTTGTGCTGTGAAAATGCATATTCATAGTAATTATTCCAAAGTATATTCTCTTCATCTGTAGCGCCCTCGCTGAAATGATCCGCATGAATAATGATACCAACTTTTGCTGGTGCGGCATTCTGCAGGATTGCCTGACCGATGCCTGTGGTTCTGTCTATGATAACCACATCATTTTCCGTTAAGTTCAGTTTAGACACCATATATCCCACCAGTTCCTCTTTGGAACAGATTAATCTGTCCGGAAACTGATACATAACCACATCATTATCTGTAATTTCTTCATAAGCTACTGTACCATCCTCATTAAAAAACCTTCTCTGATACAGATGAGCCTTTTTATCTAAAGGTGCATAATACTCGGAATAAATCCTGCAATAAGTAAAAAAATCTTTTCGAATCAGAAATCCGTTAGATACCATTTCTACCCTGTGAACCCGGTCGCTGGTGTCATCCACCATATAGGCTGTATAGAAATTATTATTTCCCTCAAATATATATCTGGCAATTTTTCCTTCTCTGGAAAAAGTAAAACTCCTGCCTCCAAAAGTCTTCTCTAACTGCTCTAAGGTATAAGAAACCGGTGCAATTTTACAATCTGTAAAAAAAGTATAGAGCCATATAACTTCTGAATCCAAAAAACCGATGTTTTCTGTCATGTGCTGAATATTTTCCTGAGGAAACATATCCATAAAAACAAATTTTGCATTGGCTCCTATTTTTCGCAGCATATTTGCTCTGTAAGCCTGGGCATACTCTACACCGCTGCTGGCCCAGCCAATACCCAAATTAAAATTATATACCATTTTCTTTCTTACCACATTCTGAACGGAATTGATTACATCAATCCATCTTCTTTCTATTTTTTTATTTAGGAATTGTTCCGCTATCTCATAGGAACGCTTACGATATTTCTTAAGTCTCTTCTCATCCTGAAAACACTCTACAATAGCATCTGCCATTTCACTAACCATTTCATTCGTTTTCTCTGGATTATTCATATACTCTAAGCTAAAATCAACCAGTTTACCATTCCCAGCATTGTCAATAAATACTTGATTTCCATATCGAACATTAAATCCAATGACTGCATTTCCAGAACCAATCGCTTCCATCGTAGATAATCCAAATGTTTCCCCTAAAGAAGTCGTGATGTACGCCTCATAATTCTGATATACCTCACTAACATTACAATATCCCATAAATCTTATATAATGCTCTGCATGATTTGCCGCAACAATTTCCTTTAAATATAGAACATAGTCCTCAACACCATCTCCATATATATCCAGACTGATGTCTGAATTTTTTTCATGGGCTTTTATCACACTGGTAATCAGCCAATCAATTTTTTTCTTTTGCTGCAGCCTCGAAACCGTCAATAAAGAACATCTTTTTCTGTCTTTTTCAGGAAATCGCAATTTGTCCAGCCCACTGACGGGAATTGCCTCTATACGTGGAACTTTACACTGATATGAATGAAGTTTTTCTTCCAGATCCTTCTTTTGACCTTCTGTTGAAACCAATATTAAGTCTATTTTTTCTGAATATTTAAACCAATTGTAATACTCATGATTTAAATAGAGCGCATTTGTATGCTCTCCTTTTTCATAATAATGACCAGAATGTAAAAATGTAACAAACCTTGCCTTATTCCCATATTCCCAAAGAGGTTGTACATAATCGAAAAATGAAGGTCTGTCCACAATTACAATATCTTTTTCAGACAATGACAACATTTTAATAAATTGCTCCAAAAGCTGTCGCTTGGTATAGGTTATACCATCTGGATAGACATATAATTCCTGACCATCGATATCATACAAGCAATCATATGCTTTTCTTCCCTTTTTATCTACGAAAGAACTTCTTACTCGTTTGGCATATAACTTTCCATTTTTCTGAACAGTAGAATAAAAATCTGTATACACTAATCTATCTGTATAATATTCACTAGCAATCATCTTCTCTCTGTCCAAATAAAGTATCTCGGAAAAGAAATCTTTCTTTTCCTTTAGAATGATGGACGCCACTCTTTGCTCATCCCTATATAAATCAATACACCCTTCCTTTTCATCCAGCTTCGTAATTTCTAATTTATCTTTAAGTTCATCCAGTTTTTCGGAAACTCTGCAGTTACCGGATAAATCATCATGACCAGAAATAAAAAAATGTGCACTGAGCATTTCGCTTTGCTCAATTCCCAATTCTTTGTATTTCTTTATATCATTTCTCCCAGGTAAATCTGTAAAAATATATTTAACGGATTGATTCGTTTTTCTTAAAAAACTGCTTCTGATTCCTTGAGCATGATCAACACCACTAAGCTCATAGTTTACTAAAAGACTAAATACATATATTGCCATCTTACTATTACTCCACTATATGCTGAATTGTTTCTGCCGCTTTTTCTTTTTGTATTTCCGTCAATTTTTCCAGTTCGTCTCTATTATTGATCAAATCCTTTATCTTTCGGACCAATGTCTCTGCTTCATCAAAAATACACTCCTCTAAAACATAATACCGATTATGTATGAAATGACGATATCCAAAAATCAACATATTATTCAAGCTGGCCTTTATTACTGCATCATCCACTTCTCTTCCATAATTTATATCGAAATAAAAACTGCATGTTTCATAAAGAGATTTCAATTCATTCCCCGATATTTGCGGATAAAGACATACATTCGCAAATGCAGACAAATCCATTAATTTCTCTGACATTAAAGTTGGTGCAGCAATATGAAAAGTAATCTCTGGTAAAGATTCAATGAATCCTTCTATTCCAAATAAATGATCAGAAGCAGTCAGGATCAAGGCATCTGCATTTCCTATTACTTTAGGATAACTGGTAGTAGAATAACAGATTCCAAATTCCTTTTTCGTATAATCGAGCTGGCATTCCTTTGTTCCCCAATGCTGAAAAACAAATAAGGAACACTGCAGTCGCTGATGGTATTGTTTCCATTGACATTCTTTTACATCCTTTTCATCCCGCAGTACAATAACCATTTTTTTGTTATTGGTCTCTTCCGATTCTGCTATCCATTGAGCCTGCCTGCTTGATGTAAGAACCAAGAGATTTTTTTCATCAAGGGCTTCTTTCATTACAGCTTTTTTAAATTCTTCCACAGATGAAAAAAGCGAGACCACTTGTCCATTTTCAAATAATGTAACTACACCATTACTGCAATTTACATTTATCAGTTCCTTGTGATCAGATGTATAGTACACCTTTGCTTCTACAAAATCATTATCACGTATATAAGCAGAACAATAATGAAAACCATATTTGCAATAATAGTCTATTTTATAGATGCTACCCTGCTCTGTATTCCACTCTATCCTTTGAACATTCCTTTTCTCTATCGGTTCCTTAAAATATATGGTTGCTACCTTCTTTCCTCTATTAAAAAGAACACCATTTACACCTTCCGGTCGAATTTCCCAGAACTCTGGTATATCCAAAAAAACGTAGAATATATCCTTTTCCTTCCATTCACTTTGTTCGTATCTGCTTAAATAATACTCATAAACAGATATCATGTTATGGGGTAAAAAAGGGACATCATCTAAAACAATCACTTTATAGTCTTGTTCTACACACTGCATGGTTTCTAGCAGCATATTATCTGTCTTCTTATATTCATCCAAAAATAGTAACATGTTTTTCACACCAATTAACGCTTAACTATACTTAATAATTGTCAATCTATCTCCTACGGAAGTAAAATACGAAGTTTTTCTTCCTTATCTACATATACATTGCTAAGCAGAATATTTCTGACAATATTCTTTAAAACCGTTGTCTCCATCTCCTGAAAACATTCTAATGCATCCTGCTGATATTCAAATACCAGATTTCGTTGTGCAGAAGCCCTTCCTGTTACTGCTGACTGAAGTTGCTGCAGATAATCTACCTGTTCAACCCAGGCGTCATCAATTGCACGCAAAGTAGCCTCCCGCATGAAATCATTCATCAATTCCCGGCTTCCTAGCTTCTGTTCCTGTTCCTTTAAACCAGCCTGAACTCGTTCCAAAAGATATTCCATAACCGCATTGTTATCCGTTAAGGAAATATGTAAGAATGCATCATCTAATCGATATGATATATTGTCCAGTATATATCTGCTGACCGAAGACATATCTCTCTTCTTTCCTGAATCAAGAAAATGTCTTATATTTGCTTCTGCAATTTCAATGATTTTTTCATATTCTACTACTTCTCCATCCAACAGCTGATTTCTGGTAGCATAAATTAATTCTCTCTGACGCTGTAATACCTGATCATAATCCATGGCTTGTTTTCGGGATAGAACGGCAAACTCTTCCCCAGTTTTTTGCGCAGTATTAATAATCTTTTTCAGCTTTCGCTTGCCAATATGCCTTCGCCCTTCTATATACTTGTTCACATTCACTGAACTGCTACTCCGAACAATCTCGTCCTGAATGGACACAAAAAAGCGGCTGAATCCCGGATCCCCCTGTCTTCCTGCCCTTCCTCTTGCCTGGCGCTCCTGCCGGATATTGGCCATTCGTCCAATTCCTATGACCGCAAGACCCCCAAGCTCTTTTACGCCTTCTCCAAGACGGATATCTGTTCCTCTTCCTGCCATAGCTGTGGCAACGGTTACTGCATTCATCTGCCCCGCTTCTTTTATCATGTCAGCTTCCCAGAAGGCATTGTTGGCATTCAATACATTATGGGGAATCTTCTCTTCAATCAGAAGCTTCGATACCAGCTCCGATTCTCCAATCGTAGTTACTACAATAAGTACCGGTCGTCCGGTCCTATGGGTCTCAATTGCTGTCAAAATTGCTGCTGAGATTTGGCTCTCCACATCTTTAAAATAAATATCCGGCAAATCCTGACGTTTTACAGTGCAATTCGGCGGAATGACAATGACCTGAGAACCATATACATTTAACAGTTCTTCTGCTGCATCGGAAATCGTACCGCTCATTCCAGACATTTTTGGGAAAAGCAAAAATAAATTCTGATAAGTAATGGAAGCTACAGAACGATTCTCCTGAGAAATTTCCAATTTTTCCTTTACCTCCAAGGCCTGGTGCTGTCCACCTCTTAGCTTGACTCCTGGCATCATTCGCCCTGATCCCCCATCTAAGAGCTGCAACTCTCCATCCTTGGAGATCATGTAGTCTTTTTCTTTTTCAAAGAGCACATGAGCTCGTAGAGCCAAAATCACATGGCGATTGATTTCAAAATATTCTTTTCCATAAAAATTATCAATCTGAAAATAACTCTCTGTATATCTGATTCCCTCTTCGGTAAGCCATACTTTCTTGTCTTCTACTTCATAATCACGGCCTTCCACAAGGGTGGTCACAAAAAAGTCTGCCATCTCATAGAGATTGGACTGTACTCGCGGCGCACCTGATATAACCAGAGGTGTTTGAGCACTGTCTAATAAAACTGAGTCCGCTTCATCGATAATAACATAGTATAACTCCCGCATAAAACGATCTTCTGCAGAAGTAACGAGATTATTAAGCAGATAGTCAAATCCAAAAATACCATGGGTGGTATACACAATATCTGCAGCATAAATCTCTTTCTTAACATCGTTTGTAAAACGTTCCTCTGTTTTTTCCTGCACACCTGCAGCTACTGAGACTCCCATGAAATTATATACCTGCCCCATTTCCTCAGAGTCTCTCAGGGCCAGATATTCATTTGTTGTAACAAGAATATTACTTTTGCCTGTAAGAGCATTCAAATATAACGGCATAGTGGCAACAAGGGTCTTTCCTTCGCCCGTATTCATCTCGATCAGATTTCCCTGATGAAGGGCGATTCCCCCTAATATCTGAACATCATAAGGAAACTTTCCCAGAATTCTATAGTCTGCTTCACAAATAGCAGCATAAGCTTCTGGCAAAATCTCATCTAACGTTTCTCCGTTCTTTAAACGTTCTTTAAACTCTACTGTCAGATGAGACAGTTCTTCGTCAGAAAATTGCTTCATTTGATCTCTATAGCTTTTTACAAGTTTTAAAATCTTATAAAGTTGTTTCAATTTCTTTGTCTGTTTCATTTTCTTTGTCTGTTTCATTTAAAATTTCCTGAATTATTATAGAATGAAAATGTAATTTTGTAACACCACCATTAATGAGCTGGAGCCGGTAACTATATGTCTTCAGCGGACACTTGAACGCTGTCACCTTGTCTCTTAAGGTTATGCTCCCTGCTTCCATTTCAAATCGATCATAAAACACCAGACGTACCAGACAGTTTTCATTTTCTTCGATATCAATATTGATGGTAATCTGATACTCGCTCTCTCCATCTATGATTGGAAGAGCCGGTTCTATTTTCTGCATCTGAAAATTCGTCTTTGAATACCACTGCTTTATAATGGTTCCTGGAGGCATCAATAGATTCTCAAATTCCACATCATCTTTCTTATGATATATAATCTTTGAACCATACAAATAAGTATCTGCAGAATATTCATTCCAATAAATTATCCATTTTGCACCTGTCATTTATTTTTCAATCCTTCTCGAAAAATCTTCTTTTAATATATTTTCATACTGGCTTACAAACCAGCCTACAATCATTCCTGTGGCATCATTGTGTCTTCCATGGATTCCTTTTCCGTAAACTTGAACACCATCCGATTTCAAATGGGAAATCAATGTATCATATGCCGTAGAATCGTAATCATCTTCTATCATATAAGAAATAATAAATTTAGACTTTCTCCAATCTGTCCAGTCAAACTTCTCCCAAAATCTGTCATTTAATTGTTGAATTGCCTCTTCACCCGAATTACCTGTCAAATAACTCAATACATCTAATGACGTTGGAAATCCTCCAGGACGGTGCAGTCTCTCATTGGCCGCCACATCCCCAATACTGGCCAATGGTTTGCCCAGAATCATGGCATGAGGCATAATATCACAGCCATAATATAAGGCACCATAAGTTCCCATGGAAAGCCCGGACATGATGACCTGTTCTCTAGAAAATCCAAGCTCTTTCATATATTTCCGGATGATATTCGGTATAATCCTTTCATATTCCTTTGAACCCATATAAAAGCTGCCGCCCTCAAGTCTTGGCTCTGCAATCAAAAGAAATGGAGCTCCCATTTTTCTCATCAGATTATAGCCCTCAAATCCCTGCATGGTCTTATATCCAGAAAAATATACATTAAGGGGTGGTTTCATATCCCCTGGATCAAAATAGCAGAATACTTCCTCTCTGTTTGGAGCTACATATCGTTCTCCTCCCGGCAGAAATGTCCCATGTCCTCGTCTTGAATATCGGTCATGCAGTGCCACTATCTTTAGTTTTCCTTTTCCCTTTGCAAGAAGAGAAACAAAAATTTGTCCATTCCCCATTTGATTATCCAAGACTACCACTTCATCCAGTTCTTTTTCTGAAAAAAGCCAATTCTGTTGAACATTCGATAAAGTTCCCTGCACGAATTGTGTAACAGAAAGAGCCACCTCTACGTCAGGATTCTTCTGATACTCCAACCATAAATCAATTGCCTGTCCAGAAAACACAGGAATGTTATTTCTCCAGAATGCAATCTGATTGAAATCTTCTCCAAAATCACCTTCTATTGTTACACTATAATTTCCATTCCACTCTACTTTTCCAGAAAAACTCGGTGCAATAGTCAAATTTTGTGGTTTAAATTTTTCCCCATATGGCTTTGGATAATAATTTCTGACTTCCTGGAGCAAAAACTGTTGAATATCCTGTTCTGCAATCCATTTTCCCTTCTTGGACGCAAAATATTCCTTCATTCCATCTGTAAGTTCTGTTCCCTCTGCCACAAATAACGTATATGCCTTCGTAGCCTTGTGTAAAGGTTTTAATTCCTCATCCAAAAGTTCCCCATCAACAAAGACAATATCATAGGGCTTTTTGGGAACTTTTTCAAAAACATCCATATGATAAAACTTTATCTTCGCTGGAATTTCGTAAATCTTGCTCCAATCTTTACTCCCCAGTTGTAATACTCGAATCCCGTTCAACAAAATTGATTACCTCTTTCCATTCCTCTATCAGCATTCCAGTGGTGTAATTCTTGCCAAGTTCAAAAGAATAGACCATGGCTTCATTCCAGTTCTTTAGGCTATCCAAGTAATAACGGATTGCTTCTGAAAGATTATCCATGTTATCCAGAACAAAACCATTCTTCTCATGCTCAACAAACTGACTCTTCTTATATATAATCTGAGGAATTCCGACACTGATTCCTGTAATTCGCAAATACAATTCTGTCGTGTCCCTCATATCTACAATCAGCCGTTGTTCCCGCATACATTTGCTTACTGCCAGTTCATCTACACACTGCTCCACAAAAAATCGAACTGGTATAGAATCCATCTCATCCAGATTATTCTCTGCCACGTTTTGGCTGCCTTCTTCTGATGCCCATTCTTCTTCCATCCCTGCATTTACCAGACACTGACGGGTCTGTTCCAAAAGACGTTTTTTCCTATCATAATCCGCTAGTCTGGTAAACAGATGAATCTGGGCATTGTCATTTTCAAGAAGATATTCTCCCAGTCGTTTTATTAACTCCTCAAATCTATCATCTTCCATGCCATCCACCGGAACCAGAATCTTCTGAACATTTAACTGCTGACTGATACCAAAATCTACTCTCGAATCAAATGGTGTGATGTCTGAAATATTCCAAAGTTCTCTTCCTGTTCCCTGTCGAATGTTCTTGATATTTTCATGGGAATCTGTAATGATATAGTCTGCTGACTCGATCATATCAATATCTTCTGTATGCTTCTTTACATCAAATCGGTCTTCAAAAAAAGATAATATCATCTTCTTATCTTTCAATGCTTTTTTCAAAAGCTCTGTATGAAGTTCATGCATAGCCACACAAAACAGATCCTTTTCATCTGTAAGCGCTAGATAAGAGGAAAGCACTTCAAAAATAACCTGTTCCATTCCATCATAAGATAATTTAGAAAATGCCTTTGTCTGTTCTTCCTCTCCGTATGTAAGCAGAAAATTTGGAGAATTTGGATTAATTTCCACATGACCATCATTATAAAAATAACGCATTTTCCATATGCCTTTTTCTGTCAGATAGTCCTCATAAAGGGGCTTTGCATTCTCATACAAAGTAGTACTTGCAATAAAGCCTCTATCATCATAGATATTACGTCTTTGAATCTGTCCATTCTGGTACATATCAATCTCGATAGGATTTCCATCTTCTCCAAATTCAATCTGAGCATACTTTTCTCCATGAAGCATCGCCATAATAACAAATGGCGTGTATATAAATTCTATATTCTCAGGCCAATTCAGATTATGAAAGGATAACATTCTGACTTTTTTTCTTCGAATCTCCTGTATGGCATCGAAACAAGACCAATAAGGCGCATGATATACGCTCTGTCTATGAAGAAAATGTCTGAAATTCGGTGCAAAACTAAGAAGCATGATCTGAAATGGATATGCCTCACTTCTATGAAAAAGCTGAATATGCTTTACTGTATCATCGAATTCCGAGCGCATACGCCGTGCATGCCAATTCTGTTCATTTTCCCTCCATCTATTCTGTTGGTACCACGCTGGTATAAAATATAGCATTCTTCTTCTCCTATATAAAAGGCTTGTATGCCTCTAAATCCTTGATTGCCACAATCTCTCGATAAAGATTACACCAGATACCGGTCAACATCATAATCGAAGAAGGAAGGGTCGTAAGTATATTATCAAAATGTCCTACAAGCTGTAATATCATAGGAATTACTAAACATATACTCATTACTGTGGCACTTAAAAAACTGATTCTGTTAATCACACGGGATAAATATTTCCTTGTATCCCGTCCTGCATGAAGATTTAAGATACTGTCTCCACTCTTCAAGAACTGTTCCGTGATTTCCCTTGGATTTACAAACACTCGAGAAAATCCTATGGTAAGTCCATAAAGAATTACAATATAAACTACGATTCCAAGCGGCTTAGAAAGTGCCATATTCTCTTGCCACCAAATAATATATATATTGTCTTGAAAAATCCAATTTAGTCCAGTAAGTAATAACTGTGGCACCATAAAAAATGCCGTAGAGAACATGGCAGGCATTACTCCAATGGGATTTAACTTAATTGCCAGATAGTTCTTGTCCGCATAGATATTATGTATGGAAATACGCTGTACAGGAATTCTTTTCTCCGCATTTTCCATAATAATCATAACAACCATTACGATAAGAGAAACCGCAAATGAAACCGCAAGATTCTTAATTTCATGTCCCGACAATGTTGCAAATATACCATCAATAATATTTACAAAAATTAAAGCCGACTGTCCACCGATACCATATTGCTTATTTCTCGAAGACAACCATAAAATAATCATTGCACCAGCAATCATCTCAAATACTGCCACAATTTGTGCCAATATCAGCATATCTCCTACAACTCTGAACTGAAGATTCTGTACTTGAACGAGTGCCTGAAACATTGCCAGCATCAGTGTCAAAGCAAGCGTCATACGATTCATTTTCTTTGGTGAGACTTTCACTTTAAAATCAGATCGTTTGAAGGATGATATCATCTGTACGATGACAGAAGCAATCATATATGGTGAAATACCCAGTGCAAATAGGGAACACTGATAGATATCACCACTAATAGACTGTACCAGCAAGTCCTCTGCATTCAGATCTGTATGAACATAAGCTGAAAGGTCTACCATATATAAAGGTAAACTTTTTCCTAATAAATATACTAGAAGTATCAATACGGTATAGATAAGTTTATACCTAAGTATATTCTCCTTCTTTTTTGATTGTATCATAAACTTACTCCAAACTTTTTCCTAGTCAATAAAAAATGTTAGTGACCACTTTACCATCAAAGTGGCCACTAACACTAGTTTAACATTATATCCAGTTTCCTGTCTACAGAATTCTAACGATCTTTATCCTCGGTATCTTCTGCTGTTGCTTTACGTTTATCAGCCTCTTTATCGTAAACTTTCTTACCTGCAATTGCTGCAGCAGCGGCAAGAACCCATCCCCATCCTACACGTTTGGTATTTGCTTCTACGCCTTTATTTGCTGCAAGAGGTGTTTCTTCATCTTCAATTTCTACCAGATTATTTTCCTCTTCATCTTCGATTACACCAAGAGGAACTTCCTGATTATCAATCTGAGCATTTGCTGCATTATCGACATTCTGGTTTCCATCTGCAAGAGGTGTTGCATCATCTGCAATCTGAACAACTGGTGCTACAGGCGCATTATCTGCTGCTGGTACATTATCATCAACGATTGTTGTATCTGCTGCAGTTGAAGCACTTGTGGAAGCTGAGGTACTTGCTGCTTCACTTTCACTTGTACTTGTGGAAGCTGAAGTACTTGTGCTTGCGGATGTTGAATCACTTGCACTTGTGCTTTCACTTGTGGAAGCTGAGGTACTTGCGGATTCACTTGCACTTGTGCTTTCACTTGTACTTGTGCTTGTGGAGTCACTTGCACTTGTACTTTCGCTTGCAGACTCACTTGCACTTGTGCTTGCGGAATCGCTTGCACTTGTGCTTTCACTTTCGGAGGTACTTGCACTTGTACTTGTGGAATCACTTGCACTTGTGCTTTCGCTTGTGGAAGCGGATGCGCTGATGCTTGCTGATTCACTTGTGCTTGCATTTTCACTTGCGGAGGTACTGTTCTCTGAATCACTTGTACTTGCGGAGTTGCTTGCACTTTCACTTTCACTTGCAGAAGCGGATGCACTAGCACTCTGACTCTCTACTATACTTGTGAATTCGCTTGCGCTTGTAGATGCACTTGCACTTGCACTGGCCTGTTCAGATTCGCTTGTGCTTGTAGATGCACTTGCACTTGTTGATTCATTTCCACTAGCCAAATCGCTTACACTTGCTGATTCACTATCACTTACTGATGTGGATTCGCTTGTGCTTGCGGATTCACTTGCACTTGCACTTGCGCTTGCGGATTCACTTGTGCTTGCTGATTCACTTGCACTTTCTGATGTAGATTCACTTGTGCTCAAGTTCTCACTGGTTGAGTCACTGAGTGAGGTGCTCTCACTATTTGCAATACTTGTTGAGGTGCTTTCGCTATCCCCAATACTTGTTGAAGTACTTGCACTTGTGGATTCGCTTGCGCTTGCTGATTCGCTTTCACTTGCTGATGCACTTGCACTGGTTGACTCACTTGTGCTTGTGAATTCGCTTTCACTTGTTGACTCACTTGCACTTGCGGATTCACTTTCACTTACTGATGTGGATTCGCTTTCGCTTTCACTTGCGGATTCACTTTCACTTACTGACGTGGATTCGCTCTCACTTGCGGATTCACTTGCGCTTGCACTGGTGGATTCACTTGCACTTGCGCTTGCGGATTCACTTTCACTTGCACTTGCGGATTCACTTTCACTTACTGATGTGGATTCACTTTCGCTTGTGGATTCGCTTTCACTTGCGGATTCACTTTCACTTACTGATGTGGATTCGCTTTCACTTGCGGATTCACTTGCGCTTGTGGACTCACTTATACTTGCTGACTCACTTGCACTGGTGGATTCGCTTGTGCTTACGGATTCACTTGCACTGGTGGATTCACTTGTACTTGCTGACTCACTTGCACTGGTGGATTCACTTAAGCTTGTGGACTCACTTGTACTTGCTGACTCACTTAAGCTTGTGGACTCACTCAAGCTTGTGGACTCACTTGCACTGGTGGATTCACTTAAGCTGGTAGATTCACTTAAGCTTGTGGACTCACTTGCGCTTGCAGATTCACTTAAGCTTGTGGATTCACTTGCACTAGTGGATTCACTTAAGCTTGCGGATTCACTTGCACTTTCTGATGCACTTGCACTGGTAGACTCACTTGTACTTGCTGATCTACTTGTACTGGTGGATTCACTTGCGCTGGTGGATTCACTTGCGCTGATTGACTCGCTCCTGCTTGCTGATTCACTTGCACTAGTTAACTCGCTTATTTTTGCACTGGTGGATGCACTAACACTCTTTGCCTCGCTTGTGCTTTCACTTGCAGAAATACTTGATGACTCTGACTGACTATCTGCTGTACTTACGCTCTGGCTTGCTGACGCGCTTAAAGACTGTGACTGACTATCTGCTGTACTTGCACTCTGGCTTGCTGAAGTACTTGCTTTTACAGATTCGCTATCTGCCTTGCGATCACTAGCAAGTGCTGAGTCATGGGCAGATGTGTACTCATTCTGATCAACCGCTGTATTCTGCTCTGTAAGACTAGTATCTGGAATATACTGATAGCCGTTCTGGGATAAAGTATACTCAAACTCTGAATCAAGATCTTTATCTGCTCCCCAGAGCCAACTATATTCAAATTTAGCCGCTTCAATTGTATTAGTATTAATTATCATTCCTTCTAAGAAATAATCATTTCCATCAATACTTACAGTTTGCCAACTACGTTTAGAAGACGGACCTTTTTTAGCTCCATAAGTAATTTGCTTTCCATTAACGAGAACTTCTCTCCATATGCCGTTCTCTTCATCTAATATAACTAAGTGTCCATTAATCCATACAGTATCCAATCTTTTATTCGAGTCTAATGTTTGTGAGGCATTAATAATCTTGCCATCTTTCATGTATAGACCATCAAAATTTACACTTTTATTACCATTCTTATCTGTAATAATATGTATAAGTTCCATCTGCTGTTTCCTTCAAAACATTTCCATCTGCAGTCACATAAACAGAATTTCCATTAGACTGATATTCTGGTGACAGCAAAATGTTCGCAACTTCAGAACCATATCTTTCAGC
>JBGVLD010000022.1:0-15130 GCA_045124075.1 Agathobacter sp. | reverse complement strand
CGATATAATCACGCATTAAATAATTACGGTTTCGCATTGGAAAAGATCGCAAAGGCAGAGACCGCATTTGCAGAGGCAAGAAGTGCTCTTCGTGGAGCAATTGGATATGATCATCAGGATACCATTGACAGTTTGAAGTCCACTTACTATGCAGAGAAAGAAGAATTTGAAGAGTATTTTGCAGAGATTGAGGAAACCTGTGTGGGTTCAGCAGAGAAAGAAGCTTATCAGGAAATTGTTTCTGCATTGGACGGATATTGGACATTAAGTGACTCCATTCTGGAAGAAGGTGCTGTAACCGATCGTACGATTTGTGCTCAGGCTCAGGAGAAGGCAATTGATGAACTGGCACCGAAAGCAAAAATAATTGAGGAGGCTCTGACACATTTGATGGATACTAATGTGGCAGAAGGAAAGTCATTAGAGACCACAATTGGAATCATTGAACTGGTTCTTTTAATTCTTGTGATTGCTCTTATGGTTGTTGGCGCAGTAGTTGGAATTAAGATGGGAAATAATATTGCAAAGAGCGTAGAGAAACCATTGGCAGCTCTTGGAAAACGTCTGGATGATTTTGCTCATGGAGATCTGGATAGCCCATTCCCACCATGTAAGAGAAGAGATGAAATTGCAGACATTACAGATGACTGCAGTGCTATGGCAAAAAATCTCCATGAAATTATTGCTGACATGGGGCGGCTGTTGGAAGAAATGGCAAATGGTAACTTTGCAATCCATACCAATATTGAAGAAAAATATGAAGGTCAGTTTGAAGATTTATTACTGTCCATCAGAAAACTGAATCGTCAGTTAGATACTACATTAAGACAGATCAGCGATGCTTCTATTCAGGTAACAGAAGGCTCTGGACAGCTGGCTAACAGTGCACAGGACTTGGCAGAAGGTGCTACCGATCAGGCTGGAGCCGTAGAACAGTTGACTGCAACAATCGAAGATGTTACCAATATTTCTAAAGAAAGTGCAGAGTCTACAAAGGCTGCTGCAGTTAAAGCAAAAGGATCTGCTGAGAATGCAGGTAAGAGCCGTGAGGATATGTTAGAACTGTCTCAGGCTATGGAAAGAATTACAGAAACATCAAGAGAAATTGAAAATATTATCGGAACGATTGAAGATATTGCTTCCCAGACCAACCTGTTATCCTTAAATGCCTCAATTGAAGCAGCAAGAGCAGGTGAAGCAGGAAGAGGTTTTGCAGTCGTTGCAGATCAGATCGGAAAACTTGCAACTGACAGTGCTCAGGCAGCAGTTACTACCAAGTCTCTGATTGAGCATTCCTTAGAAGAAATCGATAAAGGAAATCAGATCGTACAGATGACTATGGAGACTATTGCAGGAGTTTTGGCAGGTATGGAAGAATTCGCAGAAGTGGCAAGCAATTCTGCAAAAGCTTCTCAGACCCAGGCCGACATGTTAGTGCAGATCGAAGCTGGTATTGAGCAGATTTCCACAGTAGTTCAGAGCAACTCTGCTGCTTCTCAGGAGACATCTGCAATCAGTGAAGAGCTTTCAGCAGAAGCAATCTCACTGAAGGAAATGGTAGCAGCATTCCGACTTCGTGATAACTAGTACATAGAAAGGGTGTGGCTTAGATGCAGATACTTACATTTATACTGAATAATATAGAGTTTGGAATTCCGGTAAGTGATGTGTCATCCATTGAAACCACCATGAATATTACCCCGGTTCCGGCAGCACCAGATCATGTGAAAGGAATCGTGTGGTTACATGAAAGACTGATACCAATATACAGTCTTGTTTCCAAATTTGGATACCCTGAGCAGAAAATCTTAAATACTGTTGTTATTGAGGCTGATGGTGTGAATTTGGGATTAGAGGTTGGAGTTGTAAAGGAGATTCTGGAATTACCAGACAAGCAGATTATTCCAATGCCTGTCATTATGAAAGGAACCCAGAATTTTTTCAATGATGTTGCGTCAAGTAACAAAAAACTTATCGTCCTTTTGACCGTGGAGAATCTTCTTAATCAGGATGAAAGAGAAGAACTGAAACGGGTAATTGAGGAAAATCAGAATTAGAATTCAAAAAGAAGCATAAAAGAACCGCAATTCTTATATTGAGAATTGCGGTTTTTATGTTATAATGAAGAAGTGTAAATTAAAATACTACATAATATATTATAATTTGGAGGAAAGATTATGAACAAGACGAAATTAGGGATTTCAACGGGGTTATTGGCAGCGCTTGCATACTTTTCTGGATGTTTCAGTGGATATCTGTTACTGTTTTTAGTGGCAGGTTATGTGTTACTGAAAGAAGAGGATGAATGGCTGAAGAAAAATGTAGTAAAAGCTGCAGTATTAATGGTTGTTTTCTCTGTAGCAACGGGAGTATTAGGATTGGTTCCAGACTTATTTAGCTGGCTCAATAGTGGACTTGGAATTATTAATGTAAGTTTATATACTATTCCATTCATTGGTACAATTATTATCAGCTATATTAATAATATCATTAGTTTTGTAATTGGAGCAATCAATATCATTGAGACAGTGGCATTCCTGCTGTTAGGATTTTCTGCATTAAAACAGAAAGATATTAAGATTGCACCAATCGACAAGATGATCGAAAAGTATATGTAATTCATAAAATACATATTCTAATTCTTGGTCTAAATAAGAGAATACAGGTATCTGTCTATGGCAGATACCTGTATATATTTCGTTTGCAAGGAGTGTGTATTGGTTTTTATAGATCAGGAAAGACTTTACAGAGCTATCTTTGAAGTCCTTCCTGATTTATGAAAAGTTTAAAACCAGGAGGAGTATCATGGAGAAAATCATTTTAACAGGAGACCGCCCTACAGGAAGACTTCATGTTGGGCATTATGTAGGTTCCCTTAGAAGAAGAGTAGAATTACAGAATTCAGGAGAATTCGATAAAATATTTATTATGATTGCAGACGCACAGGCACTGACCGATAATTTTGAGAATCCAGAGAAGGTGCGTCAGAATATTATTGAAGTAGCACTGGATTATCTATCTTGTGGATTAGACCCTGCAAAATCTACTCTGTTTATTCAGTCTCAGATTTCAGAATTAACAGAGCTTACTTTCTTTTATTCGAATCTGGTAACTGTTTCTCGTTTGCAGAGAAATCCTACCGTTAAGACAGAAATTAAGATGCGTAATTTTGAAGCCAGTATTCCAGTTGGATTCTTTACTTATCCAATTAGCCAGGCAGCAGATATTACAGCTTTTAAGGCCAATGCAGTACCAGTTGGAGAGGATCAGCTTCCAATGATCGAGCAGACGAGAGAAATTGTACGCAAATTTAATTCGATTTATGATGAAGTGCTAGTAGAGCCGGAAGTTATTTTGCCGGATAATGAAGCCTGCATGCGTCTTCCTGGTATTGATGGAAAACAGAAAATGAGTAAATCATTAGGAAATTGTATCTATCTTGCAGATACGGAAGAAGAGGTACGAAAGAAAGTCATGAGTATGTATACGGATCCAACCCATATTCAGGTTAGTGATCCAGGTCATATAGAAGGAAACTGCGTCTTTACTTATCTGGATGCATTCAGCAGACCGGAACACTTTGCAGAATATCTTTCAGAATATAATAATTTGGATGAATTGAAGGAACACTATAAAAGAGGCGGTCTTGGAGACGTTAAGATCAAAAAATTCTTAAATAACGTTCTTCAGGAAGAACTTGCACCAATTCGGGCAAGAAGAGCAGAATATGAGAAAGACATTCCAGCCGTTTATGACATTTTGAAAAAAGGCAGCGACAAAGCTAGAGAAACAGCAGCACAGACCCTTTCAGAAGTGAAGAAGGCTATGAGAATCAATTATTTCGATGATGAAGAAATGATCAAGGCTCAGAGCGAGAAATATTCTGCAAGTCTATAATTTTTAAGGAGAATGTATTTATGAAAAAACCAAAATTGTTTCTTGCCGGAATGGCGGCAATGACTCTTCTTGCCGGGTGTGGCACTGGAAAAAGTCAGAATGTAGATGTAGAGGATTTAGAAAAGTCCTTGTTAAACGACATTGTTTATGAAGATACCTTGTCGAAATTGTCGGATGAGGATATTTCCAATTATATTGATATTCCGGAAGGCGTCACCGGAGTTATGTATATGGGAAGCGGGGCAACAGCAGAATCTGTTGCGATATTTACAGCACCGGATAAGGCAACAGCAGATATTTTGGAAGATAACATTGAGATGTACTTACGGGACCAGGAAAGTGCATTTGAAGATTACAAACCGGAAGAAGCAAAACGTATCGACAATGCAGTTCTTGAACAGGAAGGAAAATACGTGGTACTTTGTGTTTCCGGAGATTCCAGCAAGGCAGAAGCTTTAATTGACAAAACATTTGGTGAGTAAAGGATACCCGGCCTATGCCGGGTATTTTGGTGAGAAAGAATGGTTTTTAGCAGTTTTGTATTTTTGCTGGCATTTTTGCCGGCGGTATTAATACTTTATTTTCTATGTCCTAAAAAGGGACGGAATCTGGTGCTTCTTCTGGCAAGCCTTCTGTTCTATGCCTGGGGAGAACCGATTTATGTTCTGATTATGCTGTTTTCCACGGTGTTCGATTATACAAATGGAAGAATTATTGAATATTATAAAAATAAAGGGCAGATTCAGAAAGCAAAAGCAGCTTTGGTTGTGGATTTGGGCGGAAATCTGGCAATTCTTGGATTTTTCAAATATGCGGATTTTGTAATTGAAAATGTGAATTCCCTGACAGGGGCAGGGATTTCCTTGCTTCGCATTGCCCTTCCAATTGGAATTTCCTTCTATACTTTTCAGACGATGTCTTATACCATTGATGTGTATCGGGGAGAAGTTCCTGCTCAGAAGAATATTCTTGATTTTGCAACCTATGTGGTGCTCTTCCCGCAGTTGATTGCAGGACCAATCGTACAATATAAGACCATTGCAAAAGAACTCTCTGATAGAAAACATACATTGGAGGATCTGTCTGCAGGGGTATTTCGTTTTGCGGTAGGATTGGGAAAGAAAGTGATTCTTGCTAACCAGATTGGCGCTCTTTATACAGAGATTTCAGGAATGAGTGATATTTCTGTGGCAACAGCATGGCTTGGAGCAATTGCGTATTCTTTCCAGATTTATTTTGATTTTTCAGGTTATTCGGATATGGCAATCGGTCTGGGACGAGTTTTTGGATTTCATTTTCTGGAAAACTTTAATTTTCCATACATGGCGAAATCCATTACAGATTTTTGGCGTAGATGGCATATTTCTTTAAGTTCCTGGTTCCGGGAGTACGTATATATTTCTCTCGGCGGTAACCGGAAAGGAATGGTAAGGCAGCTGATTAATATTATGATTGTCTGGCTTTTAACCGGGCTCTGGCACGGGGCAAGCTGGAACTTTGTATTGTGGGGTGTTTATTATGGCATTCTGCTGATGATTGAGAAGCTGTTTTTGCTAAAAGTACTTAATAAAGCACCGGGCTGGGTTGTTCATATTTACAGTCTGGTTTTAATCGTAATTGGCTGGACGATTTTTGCTCAGACAGATTTTGCACTGCTGGGTGAATATTTACAGGCGATGTTTGGCATTGGAACCGTGTTCGTGGATAGTGCATTCTGGTATTTCTTATCCTGCAATGGAGTTCTTTTAATCATACTGTGTATTTGCAGTATAGATTATTCTGCGTTAGTGACCAAATGGAGTTTCTGGCAGAAAATTAAGAATTCCAGATTTGGAGCAGTAGGAAAATGCGTGATTATGGTAGCATTATTATTTGTATCTTTTGCTTTTCTGGTAGGAGATACTTATAATCCGTTCCTGTATTTCAGATTTTAATTGAGGTGTGAGATGAAGTCATCAAAGATAATGATTATCGCAACAGGCTGTTTGATGATCGGCGTTGTCAGCGTTGGAAGCTTTCTGGCGAAAGACAGAGAATTTTCGGAAAATGAAAATCGATATCTGGCAGAGCACCCGCAATTCTCCTGGGAAAAGGTTCTGGAAGGAGAGTTTCAGGAAGATCTGGAGTCCTATTTGAATGATCAGATTCTGGGGAGAGATTTTTGGATTACTACGAAAACTTCCATTCAGAAATTGGTTGGGGATTCTGATATTGGCGGTGCTTATGTAGGAAAAGATGGATATGATTTTGAAAAGATTACTCCAGAAAGCGTAGATAGGGAGCTTTTCTTGGAAAATACAGAGACAGTTAAGAACTATTTGGATTATTGTAAGAGCGTGGGGGTAGAAGAAAATCAGATTTCCTTTCTTTTAGTTCCTACATCTGGACTGGTAATGGGAGACAAGCTTCCAGTTAATGCAAGACTGTTTGATCAGCGTCAGTATTTAGAAGAAGTAAAAGAGAACATCGGTAAAGAATACTTTGTAGATGTCACAGAAGAATTGCAGGATGCTGCACAAGAAGAGCAAGTTTATTACCGTACTGACCACCATTGGACCAGCACTGGGGCAATGATTGCTTATGAAAAGTGGTGCAACAGTACAGGAGTTTCTTTTGCAGGGAGAGATGCCTACAAGAAAGAAACGGTAACGGAGGCATTTCGAGGAAGTCTGTATTCGAAAATCCTGGATTATGATTCTTCCTACGACAGCATCTGGACTTACAAAAAAGAAGCCCAGACACCAGATTATGAAATTACCATGGATGGGGAAGAAGCGGAAAGCTTTTATATAGAAAGCAAGCTGGCTGAAAAAGATAAATATACGTACTTTTTTGGCGGCAACTATGGAGAGGTGGTTATCCATAATAATTCTAATCAGAATGGCCGGAAACTTCTGGTAATCAAAGATTCTTTTGCCAACTGCTTTGTGCCTTTGGCAGCAGAAGACTTTGAATATATTTATATGATTGATCTTCGTTATTATAAAGGGGATATGGCGACCTATGTGCAGGAGCAGGGGGTCACAGATTTGTTGGTTTTATATAATATTTCCAATTTTATAACTGATAAAAATATTTATACTTTAGATAAAAATATTTAGGAGGAACTTATGAAAAAGAAGAAATTAGCAGTACTTTCTATTTTGTTGGCAGGAACATTATTGACATCTTGTCTGACAGGATGCGGGGATGAAAAAAAGTCTGCCAATTCACAGGAGAGTACCCAGGGGACGATTGATGGTACAGAAAATATAGGTAGTGGAACAGAAGTGATTGGTCAAAAGGGAGAAGAAACTCAAGGAACAGCAGACTCTGAAGAAATTTCAAAGACTTATGAGCCCATTACTTCTGATGCGGCGTTGGTGGATTATGGCAGTGTAATAGTAATCGGAGATGCTGGTTATGAACTTTTTACCAATCGTAAGGAAACAGCTGCTACATATGCAGAGACGGTCAGTAAATTAGCAGATTCCCTGGATGGAACAGCAGAAGTATACGACATGATTATTCCTCTCAGCAGTGCGATCACCATGCCGGATAATTATCGGGATCAGGTGCAGTCCACGGATCAGGAAAAGGCAATTAACGATATGGTTGGACTGATGAGTGATAACGTTCATTCTGTTGAGATTTATGATACATTAATGGAGCACAGAACAGAGTACATTTATTTCCGTACCGACCACCATTGGACGACACTTGGAGCATATTATGCTTATGTGGAGTTCTGCAAGGAAAAGGGAATTACCCCAACAGACATTAGTACCTATGAAACAAAAACGTTTGACGGATTTTTAGGTTCTTTTTATAATGATACTGATAAGGATGCCAGCCTTGGTGCAAATCCGGACGCAGTAACTGCTTATTATCCAAAATCAGAAGCAAGTATGCACGTAACTGCCAGCGATGGAATGGAATATGACTGGCCAGTAATTTATGATGTATCTTCTTATTCTTCCGGGTTAAAATACAGTACATTTATTGCCAGTGACAATCCGTACACAGAGATTGTAAATAAAACAGTTACAGATGGAAGTACTTGCGTGGTGTTAAAAGAGTCCTTTGGAAATGCCTTTGTGCCATTTCTTGTGGATCATTATCAATACATTTACGTAATCGATTATCGCTACTGGGATGGAAGTGTCTCTCAGTTGGTAAAAGAAAAAGGCGCAACAGATGTAATCCTTTTAAATAATTTGTCCATGATTCGGAACAAGTATCTGGTGGGACAGTTCCAGGGCGTTGTAAAATAAAGACAGTTAAGAAAAACGGGGAGGCGTTGTATGGTTAAATACTATAGAACAGATGACAGAAGAATCCATGAAGAGGCAACAATACAGACAGGAGTCTGGATTCATATGGTCAATCCCAGTGTGACAGAAGGTCAGATGATTGCGGATCAGCTGGATGTGGATATTGAAGACGTTCTGGCAGCGCTGGATGAAGAAGAAAGTTCTCGTATTGAATTGCAGGACGGCTATACTTTGATTCTGGTGGATATTCCTTCTGTTGAGATTCGTCATGAGAAAAAAAGCTATACGACAATTCCTCTTGGAATTATTCTTACAGGAGATGTGATTGTAACGGTATGTACGGAAGAAACGCCGGTGCTGGATGCCTTTATCAATGACCGTGTAAAGGAATTCAGCACCAAGAAAAAACTTCGTTTTGTATATCAGATTCTTTACCGCATTTCTGTATTATATCAGAGCAATCTGCGGGTCATTGATAAGAAAAGAACAGAAATTGAGGAACAGATCGGAAATGATACCCAGGAAGTGGATCTGATTGCACTTCATGAGTTGGAATCAACATTAGTCTACTTTGCTACTTCGTTAAGAGCAAACGGTGTGGTGTTAGACCGACTGACCCGATATAAGAGATTGGAACAGTATCCGGAAGATAAGGAACTGCTGGGAGACGTAATTGTCGAGAATAAGCAGGCGATAGAAATGACTTCTATTTACCGTGATATCATAAACGGTACAAGAGAGTTGATGTCTTCGGTTATTGACAACCGAATGAATAACATCATGAAGAATTTGACTTCCATCACCGTGGTAATGGCGATTCCGACTATTATTTCCGGATTCTTTGGAATGAATGTGGATGCCAACTGGGTGCCATTTGCAACCACAGCTCATGGATTTTTGATCATAGCGATTATTACATTGTTAATCTGCGTAATTACTATGTTTGCTCTTCGCAGGAAAAAAATGTTATAGTTTATGCCCATCGGTTTTGCCGGTGGGTTTTTGCAGTCTATCTGGATGAAATATGTTATGTGAAACCTTAAAGAATTAAAGGGAAAATTTTGGCTTGACTTAAGGTTAGGTTAAGAAGCCTGTGTTATACTCCTTGCATATTCGAAAACAAAAACAAATAATTTTTGTAGAGTGATGCAAATATAAGGAGGACATTTTTATGTTGCAAATAAGAGAAGTATCGAAGATTTACAAGACAGGAGATTTGATGCAGCGGGCATTGAACCGGGTCTCTTTAAATTTTCGGGATAATGAATTTGTTGCCATTTTAGGACCAAGTGGTTCCGGTAAAACCACCCTGTTGAATATTATTGGTGGGTTGGACCATTATGACGTAGGCGATTTGATCATAAATGGAATTTCTACACAGCGTTATTCCGGCAGAGACTGGGATTCCTATCGAAATCATTCCATTGGTTTTGTGTTCCAGAGTTATAATCTGATTCCTCATCAGAGCATTTTATCTAATGTAGAACTGGCACTGACTATTTCGGGAATTTCCAGAAAAGAACGTAAGGAGAGAGCGAAAGAGGCTTTGGAAAAAGTAGGATTGATTGATCATATCCACAAAAAGCCTAGTCAGTTATCCGGCGGACAGATGCAGCGAGTTGCCATTGCCAGAGCCCTGGTAAATAATCCGGACATCTTGCTGGCAGATGAACCAACAGGAGCATTAGATTCTGAAACCAGTATTCAGGTTATGGAACTTCTGAAGGAAGTGGCGAAAGAAAAACTGGTCATTATGGTTACCCATAACCCGGAACTGGCAGAAAGTTATTCCAACCGAATTGTAAAATTAAAAGACGGGCAGATTGTAGGTGACACCAATCCTTTTGAACCGGAAAATCAGCCGGCGCCAGTGGTATCGAATAAGAACATGGGAAAAACCTCCATGTCTTTTGGAACCGCCTTATCCTTAAGCTTTCAGAACCTTCGTACCAAAAAAGGAAGAACCATTTTAACATCTTTTGCAGGTTCTATTGGTATTATTGGTATTGCCTTAATCCTTTCTCTGTCAGCAGGTGTGAATCGTTACATTGAGACTATGCAGAAAGAGACCATGGCTACTTATCCAATTAATATTGAAGCAGAAACTATGGACTTTAGTTATATGATGACCAGCACCATGGACATTTATGGTGAGGCAGATCATGACATGGATAAAGTTTATTCCAATGGTTCTGACTTTGAATTATCCAATGAAATGAGTGCCAGCCTGGCGCAGAATAATCTGACCAAGTTCCGGGAATATCTCATGGATAAAGAAAGCCCGATTCAGGAATATATTGGTGAAAATGGTGTGGTTTATTCTTATAATACACCGTTTACTGCCTATGCATTTGACCCGGAAGGGAAACTGGTCAATACCGATGGCAGCAGTCTTTCAACGGAAAGTACAGGTCAGGATATCTATACCATGGGAAGCGAAGATACTGTTATGATGCAAATGGATACTTCTGTTTCTACTTATGGTAATTGTTTTGAAGAACTTATGCCGGGAACAGAAGAAAATTCCATCAGCACTGTTATTACAGATAATTATGAATTGGCCTACGGTGACTGGCCAAAAGCGTATGACGAAGTAGTGCTGATTTTAGATGGAAGTAATGAAATTCCACTTCAGACACTGTATGCTCTGGGAATGCTTCCGTGTTCTGAGTATCAAGCACTGATTGATGATGTGAGCAATCAGGAGAATTTCAAACCAAAAGAATATAACTGGACTTATGAGGATTTCTGCAGCCAGAGTTTCTATCTGGTGCCGGAATGTGATTTCTATGAGAAAAATGAAAGCGGGCTTTTTCAGAAGACCACTGTAAACAGTGAAGAGGCTGTAGAACTGGCAAAAGCAGGTGTGAAATTAAATATTACAGGCATTATTCGTCCAAAAGAAGATGCAGAGAACCCGACATTAACTAAAACTGTTGGCTATACAAAAGCATTAACAGATTATCTGGTAGACTATGCCAACAAGAGTAATGTAGTAACAGCACAGTTAAGCAGCAAAGATAAGAATGTTTTGACAGGAATGGAAATTGATGAAGAAAGCTACAAAACCATGTTAGATGTTCTCGGTTATGTAGATGTAACAAAGCCAACCTCTATCAGTATTTATACAGATAGCTTTGAAGACAAAGAAGCTATTACAAAATGTATCGAAGAATATAATGCATCTGCTGGAGAGGAAAATCAGATTGTTTATACAGATTATGTGGAAATGATGGTATCTTCCATTACAGCCATTGTAGATGTGATTTCCTATATCCTGATTGCTTTTGTGGCAGTATCCTTAGTGGTATCTTCTCTGATGATTGGAATTATTACTTACATTTCTGTGTTGGAAAGAACCAAGGAAATTGGAATTCTTCGTGCAATGGGAGCTTCTAAAGGAAACATCTCTCAGGTATTTAATGCGGAAACGATTATTATTGGAATGTGCGCTGGACTCATGGGTGTGCTCATTGCAGTACTGCTTCAGTTCCCGATTAATGGAATCATCCATATGGCAATGGGAAATGCTGATGTATCTGCAGCGCTTCCAATTGATAGTGCAATCTTTTTGATCGTGCTTAGTATGATTCTTACTTTGATTGGAGGATTACTTCCTGCCAGAAAAGCAGCAAAGAAAGATCCGGTAGCGGCACTGAGAAGTGAGTAAATTGGAAAATGCAATTTTTAATTCGGTTATAACCGAGTCAGTTTTGATCAAATAAAAACACCGCCACAGTTGTGATGGAAATCATGATTGTGGCGGTGTTCTATTCTATTATTATTCGCCGGAAAATCTTCCGCTGGCTCCGCAAGGCAGAACCAACCCGTTTGAAGAAACCGGAAGTCCAATTTCATTTGATTCTACAATTCCCTTGAAATCAGAAAGAGCAGTGCTGATCATGTAGGTAAGAACTGCTGGCTGTAATCCGGTAGTGTAGGAATTTACTAAGAAGAAAAGCGGCTTCTCTGTTAAAAGCTGTGCACACAATTTAATAAGAGGGTAAACAGCTTCTTCGATTTTCCAGATTTCTCCTTTTGGGCCTCTTCCGTAGGAAGGAGGATCCATAATAATGGCATCGTAATGATTCCCCCGGCGGATTTCTCGTTCAACGAACTTGACACAGTCATCCACAATCCAGCGGATTGGAGCGTCTTTTAATCCAGAAGAAACTGCATTTTCTTTCGCCCAGGTAACCATGCCTTTGGAAGCATCTACGTGAGTGACAGAAGCTCCGGCAGCGGCAGCTGCCAAAGTAGCACCGCCGGTATAAGCAAAAAGATTTAAAACTTTGATTGGTCTGCCGGCATTTTTGATCTTCTCGGAGAACCAGTCCCAGTTGGCTGCCTGCTCCGGAAAAAGGCCGGTATGTTTAAAACTAAAAGGCTTTAAATTGAAGGTTAAATTTCCATAATGAATCTGCCACTGTTCCGGCAGATCGAAGAACTCCCATTCTCCTCCGCCCTTAGCACTTCTATGGTAATGGCCGTTCATTTTCTTCCAGCCTTTTTCTTTCTTCGGGGTGTCCCAGATGACCTGAGGGTCTGGGCGTACCAGGATATATTTTCCCCAACGCTCCAGCTTTTCGCCCTTGGAACAATCGATGACCTGGTAATCTTTCCAATTATCTGCAATCCACATATTGAATCCCTTTCTTCTATTATAATAGGTAATTAATTCTTGACATTTTGCTTTCCCTATTTTATAACAGAATAGGCATAAGGGCAAGAGAATGTTACTGTTCACAGTAACTGATTTCAATTTGCACAAAAAAAAATTAAAAAGTTGTTGCAATTGCTGAAATTCTCGTGTATAATACCAAGTGCTGTGACATGATAGCGATGAAGCGTGAGGTTGCTGCCGACAGGCAGGTTTTCCGTGGAGCGAATGTCAAGTTAGGAAACTGACGGCAAGTCACTGTACAAATAATAGTCTACAACAAGGTAGAAACAACGTGTGAGAAGTCTTATGACACACACGGAGAAGTGTACAGTCACCACTTGTCGTACTGAAATTTTAAAGTGCGAAAAGGAGGCGGCTTTTTTTATGGCAAGTCAAGTAATGAGAATCACTCTCAAAGCTTATGATCACGAATTAGTGGATTCATCAGCAAAAAAAATCATCGAGACTGTAAAGAAGAACGGATCACAGGTGAGCGGACCAGTACCTCTTCCAACAAAGAAGGAAGTAGTTACTATCTTAAGAGCAACTCACAAATATAAAGATTCCCGTGAACAGTTCGAGCAGAGAACTCATAAGAGACTGATCGATATCATTACACCAACACAGAAGACTGTAGATGCTTTATCTCGTCTTGAAATGCCAGCTGGTGTTTACATTGATATCAAAATGAAAGAGAAATAAATCTTTCACATCCTTATAATAAGGAAAAACTAATTAAGTAATATCCCTGAATGGTTTATATATAAACTGCTCTAGGATGAACGGTTCCGCTACTCCTTAGACCGTAAGAAGAGAACGGTTGTTTAAAAGGGCATGAAGCGTTCCGCTGTAGAAAACAGGAGGTAAAACAATGAAGAAAGCGATTTTAGCAACAAAAGTCGGAATGACTCAAATCTTCAATGCAGACGGCGTATTAGTACCAGTTACTGTATTACAGGCTGGCCCATGTGTTGTAACTCAGGTTAAAACTGTAGAGAACGATGGATACGCAGCAGTTCAGGTTGGTTTTGTTGACAAGAAAGAAAAAGTTGTTAGCAAAGATGCAACAGGAAAGAAAGAAATTAGAAACAGACATGGCGTTAACAAAGCGGAGATGGGACACTTTGCAAAAGCTGGTGTATCCGGAAAGAGATTCGTTCGCGAATTCAAATTTGAAAACGCTGCAGACTACAATCTGGCAGATGAAATCAAAGCTGATATTTTTGCAGAAGGCGACAAAGTAGACGTAACTGCAATTTCTAAAGGTAAAGGTTTCCAGGGCGCTATTAAGAGATTAGGCCAGCACAGAGGACCTATGGCTCATGGTTCTAAATTCCATCGTCATCAGGGTTCAAACGGTGCGTGTTCTTCACCAAGCCGTGTATTCAAAGGAAAAGGAATGCCTGGTCACATGGGAAGCGTAAAAGTTACAACTCAGAACCTTGAAGTTGTAAGAGTTGACGCTGAGAACAACTTACTTCTTGTAAAAGGTGCTGTACCTGGTGCAAAGAAGGCTCTTATCACAGTTAAAGAAACAACTAAAGCTGGTAAATAGTGCTTAAATAAGAAAGGAGGAACTTTACGATGGCTAAAGTAGCTGTTTTAAATATGGAAGGCAAAGAAGTAGATACTATCGAATTAAGCGATTCCATTTTCGGTGTAGAAATTAACGAACACTTAGTTCATATGGCTGTACTTCAGCAGCTTGCAAATAATCGTCAGGGAACTCAGAAAGCAAAAACTCGTTCTGAAGTTCGCGGTGGCGGAAGAAAACCTTGGAGACAGAAAGGAACCGGTCATGCAAGACAGGGATCTACAAGAGCTCCACAGTGGACAGGTGGCGGTGTAGTATTCGCTCCAGTTCCAAGAGATTATTCTTTCAAACTTAACAAGAAGGAAAAGAGAGCAGCATTAAAGTCTGTTTTAACTTCTAAAGTAGCAGAGAATAAGTTCGTTGTAGTTGACGAATTAAAATTAGATGAAATCAAAACAAAGAAATTCGCTCAGGTTATGAACAACCTTAACGTAAATAAAGCACTTGTTGTTTTAAATGAGATGGATAACAACGTTATCGCTTCTGCAGCAAACATCCCAACTGTTAAGACTGCTCAGACAAACGAATTAAATGTATTCGACGTATTAAAATACGATACAGTAGTTGTTACTAAAGCTGCTGTTGCAACAATCGAGGAGGTGTATGCATAATGGCAAACGTACAGTATTATGATGTGATCCTCAAACCAGTAGTTACTGAGAAGAGTATGGCTGCTATGGCTGAAAAGAAATATACTTTCTTAGTTCATCCAGAAGCAAACAA
>JBGVLD010000021.1:0-6506 GCA_045124075.1 Agathobacter sp. | reverse complement strand
GCTTTCTTTGCCATTTCTGCGGCTTCATAAAAAGTCATATGCTTATATTGCTTTGCCTTGGCCAGTTTTTCCTTTTCTGCATACATGCCTTCGCAGATAAAAAGATCCGACTTTTCTGCTGCCTGCACGATTGTATCCACTGGCCGGCTGTCTGTACAATAGGTTATTTTTAGGCCTTTTCGATCCGGTCCTAGAACCATATCCGGTGTGTAGGTAACACCCTCCTGTTCTATCGTCTCTCCTTTCTGCAGACGGCTCCATAATTTCATTGGAATCTCCCGGGCTTTCGCCTGTTCTACAGAAAATTTTCCTGCCCTCTTAATTTCTACAGAATAGCCATAGCAGACTACATTATGTCTTACACGAAATGCATGAATATGATATCCATTGATTTCCAGATATTCATCTGGTTCGTTTAATTCCATACACTTTATTGGAAACGGCAGTTCCGGTGCAATCATCCGAAGCGCATTTACCACCTTCTCCAAGCCTTTCGGTCCAATAATGGTAAGTGGTTCTGTCCGTTCCGCATTTCCCATGGTAAGAAGAAGCCCCGGCAGCCCACTGATGTGATCCGCATGAAAATGGGTCACACATAAGATATCGATTGGCTTAAAACTAAGTCCTGCTTCTTTAATTGCGATCTGGGTTCCCTCTCCACAGTCCACCAAAAGACTGCTGCCATTATACCGAAGCATCATAGAAGTCAGCCAACGGTAAGGCAGAGGCATCATCCCTGCTGTTCCCAGCAAACATACATCTAACATATTTTCAACTTCCTTATAAACTACACATCATGACCCAGGCATCTTCTCTGGGTTTCTCATAAAAATTCTTCCGGCATCCTGCTTTCTCAAAGCCCTGCTTCTCATATAAATGAATTGCCGGTTCATTGGAAACTCTGACTTCCAGAAAAATCCTCTCGACTTTTCTTTCTTTGGCTTCCTTCTTCAATTGCTCCACCAGGGCATTTCCTATGCCGCGGTTTCTCTGAGTGCCATCTACAGATACATTAGTAATTTCCCCTTCTTCAAAAGAAAGATAAACTCCGATATAGCCAAGTCCATTTCCCTCTTCTTCTGCCACCAGAAAAAGAGCTTCTTCCTGTTTTAAACTATCTGTAAAAGCTTTTTCGCTCCAAGGCATAGAAAAATTCTCTCTCTCTACCCGTGCCACCCAGGATACATCCTGTTCTTCCATCTTCCTGATTAACATATGCGAAAATCCTTCTGTTTCTCCTGACGTTCTCTTTCTGCTTGAGAGGCTCTGAGATAATCCGGCTTATGTTCTGTTGCCGACCGGGCTTTGCCCTGCTTACATAACTCCATGCCAAGCACTGCCACCGCTGAAGCTCTTTGCTTATTATTATGTGCCGGTGCAAAAGTAAATGGCACCTTACAGTTTTCTTCTATATATTCTCTAAAAACAGATACTCCGTCTCCTAAGAAAATTACTTTTCTTCCAAGATTGTTGATTTTATCTATGATTTCCTGAATCATGACCACACACTGTGGCTCTAATACGGTAAATTCTTCTCCCTGAAATTCATATAATCCGGTATAAGTCTGCTGCCGCCTTGCGTCCATCAGAGGACAAATTACTTCACTGCTGCCCCACAGGTTATATGCCAAAGCATCCACTGTGGGTACTGAAACAATTGGCTTGCCCAAGGCCAGTGCCATGCCTTTTGCCGTGGCAGATCCAATTCGAAGCCCTGTAAAAGATCCTGGTCCTGCGGAAACGGCGATCACATCGATGGTATTTAAATCCAGTTCTACCATTCCTGCCACCTGATCCAGCATTGGAAGCAGGGTTTGGGAATGGGTCTTTTTATAATTTATCGTATATTCTCCTAAAAGGTTGTCATCTTCCACCAACGCTACGCTGGCTACCAGTCCGGAACTGTCTAATGCTAATACTTTCATTCTGTTACCTCTCGGATCGTAATTCTTCGATAGTCAAATCCTTTTTCCAAGTCTTTCTCTATGGTAATATCTTTACGGACTGTAGGAAGAATCTCTTCTATGAGATTCGCCCATTCAATCATGGTAAGTCCTTCTCCGTAAAAATAGTCCTCATAACCAATCTCATCCATTTCTTCAATATCTCCAATGCGGTATACATCAAAATGGTAAAATGGTATTCTGCCTTCCTCGTACACCTGCACAATAGTAAATGTGGGACTGCACACGGATTCTTCGATTCCTAATCCCTCTGCAATCCCCTGAGTCAGTACCGTCTTACCAACCCCCAGGTCCCCTACAAGGGTATAGACTTCTCCCGGCTTCGCTTGTGCTCCAAACTTCTGTCCCAGCTTTCTGGTCTCTTCTGCTGAAAAACTCTCGTAAATTGTTGTCTGTTCCATGCTTTATGCTCTTTCTATAATTTCACTCTGTATGACTCTAACTGCGCTTTTGCCAGCTGAATCAGTTCGTCCATCTGAGTAATCTGGTCTTTCGGGATAATATAAGCATTTACCCGGTTGCTGTAGATCAAAATATGCTTCTTAGCGGCGATCATTTTATAAACATTCTCCCAAGGAAGCACACCTGCTTCTTCTCCCTGAGTAACGGTTATCCCTTTCTCATCAAAAGAATAATGCAGCACTCCTGCCAGCACTTCATTTACTTTCATGGTCTTCTTTGCCCGAAGCCAAAGCGCTCCCGGAATATAAGCCACAATTAAGATACCAATTGCAATATACAAAATACCATATCCAATATTTCCCTCATTGAACTGGATTCCCGCCATTACCATGCACAAAATCCCTATCAAAATTGATATAATTCCCTGACTGCCTAAATAGGTCTGACGGATATTAAAACCAAACAAATCCTTGTGATTAATCTGAACATCAAATTCTATTTTCATGATACTCTCCTTACAACTGCTCTTTGGAAAGAGTCAAGATTTTTATTCTTCATTATAGCATTTCTAATAAAAAATGAAAAGGGGAAATCACTTCCCCTTTTCACGATTACTGACGACCTTTTAAAATTGGTGATAATGGTTTGTATACCAGCATGGTAATTACCACTGAGAATAATCCTTTTAACATGGTAAAAGGCATGTTAAAGAAGATCAGACACTGCAGAATGGAATCAATCTTTGCCCAAGGCACAATTGCCTGATATGCGGAAAGAATTGCTTCTTGTGACATAAAATTATAGTAGATTGGATAGGTCAGGAAATAGTTAGAAAATACGCTGAGTACTCCCATAACTACCATTCCGATAAGCGCTCCCGCCAATGCACTTTTCTTTGTCTTTTTGAATTTGTAAATCAGTCCTGCCGGAAGGACAAAGGCTGCCCCTAAAATAAAGTTGGAAAGTTCTCCAACACCACCGGTAGAAGTAATCATCAGATGAAGCAGATTCTTAATCAAGCAGACAAAAATTCCGCAGGCCGGCCCCATGGAAAAGGCTCCAACTAAGGCTGGTAGCTCGGACAAATCCATCTTAATAAAACCTGGCATAAATGGCACTGAAAAATCCAAAAACATCAGCACATACGCCACTGCTGAAAGCATAGCGGTAACAGTCATAAAACGGACATAACCTCTTACTTTGGATGGGGACGGGGTCCCTGATTTTGTCTTGGTGGTTACTGTTGTTGTGTTGTTCATAATGGTTCTCCTTTACAATAAAAATTTGTATTTTCGGAACTCTTCATGAATTTGCATAAAAATCCCCGGATGATCTCTCATCCGGGGCAATTATGGTTCTGGGTAGTATGGTGTCCTATATGCTTTGTTTCTTTGAATAGACGCCTCAATGATATCTCCTAGAAATCACTCCCATCATTCTCTGCAAATGAACACTCACGTTACTTGAATCACTCTTCTCTCATCCAGACTATACTGTCGGTTCCGGATTCGCACCGGATCGGCTGCTCTCGCAGTTCACGGACTTACTGATGCAATAAATTAGATAATTGCCTATTCAGCTCACCGTCGGTCGGGAATTCACAGATACTTCTGTGGCACCCTGCCCCGAAAAGTTCCTTATTTATTTTACAATGATATTTTATTCATGCGGCAGAGAAATGTCAATAGGATATTTAGTTATTCAGTCCATGATGTACCATTGGAGTGCTTTCTGTCATTGGTAAAAAAGTGTAACCATTAGCCAGTCCCCAGCAGATAATTTCTTCTACTGCTTCTACACTGAATTTCTTGATGTCATGCTGCAGAACAATGGATACATTCTTTTTCTGTATTCCTGAAATAACATTGTTGGCAACTCCGTCTGCTGTTTTGACTTCACCTGCATCGCCACTGGATACATTCCAGTCACAGTACAGATATCCGTGGTAAGAAAGGCTTTCGGTCAACGAAGTCATAATTCCTGTGCAGTACTTTTTGCTGACAGCGTTGGAAGAACCTCCCGGGAAACGCACGATAGTTGGTGCCGTTCCTGTCTGAGCCACACAAAGATCATTGATCAAAGACAGATCCTTGTAATAATCCTCCTGACTTTTATAAATCTGGCTGTAATTATGGCTGTAGGTATGAAGCGCAATGGTATGGCCTCTGCGATACTCTTCTCCAATAAGATTCTGATAATCCGGTTTCTGATTTGTTACGAAAAAAGTAACTTTTACACCATACTTATCCAAAATATCTAAAAGCTGTGCCGTATATGGTCCTGGACCATCGTCAAAGGTCAGATACACCACTTTATCTCCGGGATTTTGTGCAGCGTTTTCCGCCTGCTTCTGATAGACATAGATCAATCGTTCTGCAGTACTGATATTCCCTGCCGCATCTTTTACTGTATAGGTAATGGTATAGCTGCCAACTTTATTGGCATCTACCCCACCGGATACAGATACCTTAGATGTAAGATCTCCATCCACCTGATCGTTAGCAGTAAAGCCCGGCTCCCAATAACTTTCACCGATCTTTACATAAATATTTTTCTTACCCTGAAGGGTCAGAACTGGAGCTGTACGATCTGCCACTTTCACTGTTCTTGTTACCTCACCGACATTCTCATAAGAGTCTGCCACGTGATAAGTCAGAACATAGTCTCCGGTTTTGTGTACATCAACAGTTCCTTTTATCTCAACCTTCTGGGTTATGTCTCCATCACAATCATCCATGGCGGCAAAACCTGGTTCTGCATAATCTACACCAATCTCCAGTGCGATTTCTGAATCCCCATTCAAAGTAATAACGGGTGGATTGGGATCATTATATACAATATTTCTTGTTACAACAGCCTCATTTCCAGAGCTGTCAGAAACCTGATAGGTAACAACTCCATCCTTCTCCTGGCGGGTTACCTGATCTGTAATATTACCATCATGGTTATCTACCGCCGAAAAGCCTTCTTCTACATACTCCGCATTGGGCAGTGTATAGCTTTCCGGGTCTGATTGTAACGTAATGGCAGGAGGTGTCTTGTCTTCGATTACAATAATTTCTATGGCAGAAACGGTTCTTCTTTTGTATTTTGCGGTGTAAGCAATCTCATATTCTCCCAATTTCTGGAAATCCACTTCACCTTCCTTTTGAACCTCTACCGATGTTCCTTTTTTATTAAAGATTGTTCCTTTATAGACTGCTGTCACCTCTGGAAGTTCCTTATCTTTTCCATATTCCAGATAGATTTTCTCCCCGTCAGAAATACTCAGCTCCAACGAATAGGTATTCACTTTTATTAAGACAACAACTGCTGCCAGCACACAAATAACCACTGCCAACAGCGCTATTAGTACATATTTTTTCTTTGGTATTTTCATAACACTAAACTCTTAAAATCTATTTAACGCCCTTCATAGTAAGCTGGATTCTCTGTTTTTTCAGATCCACACTCATGACTTTTACTTCTACGATATCTCCTACGCTGACTGCTTCTAATGGATGTTTGATGAAGCGGTCGCAGATTTCGGAAATGTGTACCAAACCATCCTGATGAACTCCGATATCTACAAAGGCACCAAAGTCGATGACATTACGGACGGTTCCTTTTAAGATCATGCCTGGAGTTAAGTCTTTCATTTCTAAGACGTCACTGCGGAGGATTGGCTTTGGCATATCCTCACGAGGGTCACGGGCTGGCTTTTCCAGTTCTTTTACAATGTCACGTAAAGTAAGTTCTCCGATTTCCAGTTCTGCCGCCAGTTTCTTGTAATCAGAAATCTTCTTGGAAATACCAGCAACATTTCGATTGGTTACATCTTCTAAGGTATAGCCAAGTTTGGTCAGAAGTTCTTTGGTAGCAGCATAAGATTCTGGATGAACGCCTGTGGCATCTAATGGATTCTTTCCACCAGAAATACGCATAAATCCTGCACACTGTTCGTAGGCTTTTGGTCCTAATTTTGCCACTTTTAAGAGCTGGGAACGGGATGTAAATTCTCCGTTTTCTTCTCTGTAAAGAACGATATTTTTTGCGATTGGTTTACTGATACCGGAAATATATTCCAAAAGAGATGCAGAAGCGGTATTTAAATCTACACCAACTTTATTTACACAGTCTTCTACTACACCGCCTAAGGCT
>JBGVLD010000020.1:0-4974 GCA_045124075.1 Agathobacter sp. | reverse complement strand
CTATGGACTCAAAGGACTCCTATACGGTCTTCCTGTTTCCATCGCCCTGACCTACTTAATTTATCGGGTTATTCAAAATGGTGTGGGAATGAGCTTCTTCATTCCGGTCAGCAGCATTCTAATTGCTGTAGGAAGTGTATTTTTGGTAGTATTCGCAACAATGATCTACTCTATGAAGAAGTTAAATTCTGAGAATACAGTAGATGCGCTTAAAAATGAGAATATTTAACAGGAAAAAAGAGCGCCAAAAGCGCTCTTTTAAATCCTCTATTCTGTAATTTTCATATTTGGCCAGATGGTTTCTACCAGCTCATCATCATAATTAATATCCAGGAATTTTTGAATTGGATTGGTGGCTTGTATGTCTTCCCGTCTCTCTGTATACCTTTCCATAGCTCCTGCAGAAATAATGGCGTCACACGCCATTAACACTACAATGACCCAAGTAGCTATTTTTCCTCCCAATGGTGGAATTTTTTCAATCCATTTATTAATTGCAGGATAACAGATCTTCATCCAGATTACCGCTGCGATTCCCCAGAAAAGACAGTACAAAAGATTGGTTCTTCCTCCTATATTAAATGGCATCCAGCTGTAATCCCAAAACACCGTTCCAAATACTACCTCCGTAAATACACTACACATATATTCATATACGCCCCCAGCTACACATCCCAACAGGAAAATATAGCGATCCGATTTCTGAGCGAACCGTTGAAGTACAATGGTGAGAATCACAGCTCCAAATCCCCAGACAATACTAAATGGTCCATAAATGACACTGGATCTGCTCATCCAGACTCCCGCTGTAATACGACAGTAGACTGTTTCAATCAAATCTCCCAATAAGGCACAGATCAAAAAGACCCAGATCAATTTTTCGAGTGTAATTCCCTTTGCAAAAGTATATTCTTCTCCTAATGCGTCCTCGTCCAAATTTCTAATATTTGGATAGGCTTTCTGGAGACGTTTCCAGATAAAATTATAAATTCCGTAACTTAAATGCCGTTTGGTACGCTGGGCCTTTTTCTGGTAGGACACAGCCCGTTTTTCACTACTGGCCTTCCGCACTACAAGACAGGTAGTGATAAAATCCACTACAGCCAGAATTGCCACTGTAATGACAATCACTTTTGCCACGATAACTGGAATCATATGTATTGCTATATAAACTACTGGGTGAAGCAGAAGTACTCCCATCAGATAGCCTCCTGCAATTACCATGGAAAGCAGAATACTAAATTCTCTTCCGGAAAAAAGAGAAGCTTTTTCTTCATCCCAAATCTGACTGTGGGTGAAACGTTTGACCACAAATCCTGCTATAACATTTACTCCAGAGGATACTACCCAGACAGTGAGCATAATACCCAGTAAACTTTTTATGGTCGGAATTAAAACAATTAAAATATCCATGGTGATTCCATATGCAATGCAAAACGGCATATTCAGCAAACCTCTGTTGCAAAATTTCCTCTCTTTGATTGCAACAAGGGCAACCTCCACAATCCATCCAATAAAGGAATAAATGATCAGACACATTGCCAGTTCCCAATAGGTATATTCCATAATTCCAGATTCCTCCTTTTTAACGTAAAAGAAAGTATACCTCATTCCTTACTATCCCGCAACTTTTACGCTTTCACAGTTTTTTCCTATTTACAATTCTAAGGGAACTTGTTATAATGCAACTATATCGAACATTTGTTTGTCTGGAGGTGTTTTATTTTGACGGACAGATCTTATTTATGTATAGATTTGAAATCATTTTATGCTTCTGTAGAATGTGTAGAACGCAATTTAGACCCTATGACCACCAATCTGGTAGTAGCAGATCCAGAACGGGAACGGGGCACCATCTGCCTTGCTATTACCCCTGCCATGAAAGCTCTGGGAATTAGGAACCGCTGCCGGGTCTTTGAGATTCCCCCTCACGTGGAATACATTATGGCTCCGCCTCGTATGCAGCTTTACATTGACTATTCCGTAGAGATTTACGGAATTTATCTCAAATATATCTCCAAAGATGACATACAGGTCTATTCCATTGATGAAGCCTTTTTGGATGTTACAGATTATCTGGCACTATATGGAATGGATGCTTTTGAATTGGGACGCTGCATTATGAAGGATATTAAAGATACTCTTGGGATTACCGCTACCTGTGGAATTGGAACCAATCTTTATCTTGCCAAGATTGCCTTGGATATTACCGCCAAGCATTCTCCTGATTTCATTGGATATCTGGATGAAGAACTTTACCGTAAGACCCTATGGCAACATCGTCCTTTGACGGATTTCTGGCGGGTAGGGCCCGGTACAGCCCGAAGGCTGGCTTCCTGTGGAATCCTTACTATGGAGGATATTGCCCGGGCAGATGAGAAACAGCTTTATCATCTGCTGGGAGTAGATGCAGAATATCTGATCGATCATGCCTGGGGTAAGGAACCAGTTACCATTACAGAGATCAAATCCTATAAAGCCCAGTCCCACTCTGTTTCCAGCGGTCAGGTATTGATGAGAGATTACAATTATGAGGAAGGACTTTTAATCATTAAAGAAATGGCAGATCTGCTGACTTTAGATTTAGTAGACAATGGCTTGGTTACCGAATCCCTTTCTCTCTATGTGGGTTATTCTAAGAGTCTTCTTCCTTCCGCAAGAGGAACCATTTCTATGACAGTGACCACCAACTCCAACAAGATTATTCTGGACCATTTTGTTCAACTATACAGACAGATCGTAAATCCTGCCTTTGCTATCCGCCGGATAACCTTATGCTGTAACAATGTCCTGGATGAGGCCTATGAGCAGTATGATCTTTTTACTGATCAGAAAGCCCTTGTCCGGGATCGCAACCTTCAGAAAGCAGTTCCGGAGATCAAGAAGAAGTACGGAAAGAATTCCATTTTACGGGGAATGAATCTGGAAGAGGGCGCAACAACTTTAGAACGTAATTTACAGATAGGAGGTCATAAAAGTGGCGCTACAGACACGAGCAGACCGGGCGAAGCAATTCGCACCTTTTGACGCTTTGACAGGATTTCGAGAAGCACTTACCAGAAAGGAACGCATTGTGGTTTCCCGAAAAGAATTATGTGAAGAAGAGAAAGAGCAGCTGGATTTTAAATTCCAGCAGATTTCTCCCAGAGATATGGTAACGATTGTCTACTATGATCAGGGGGAATATATAAAAATCACAGGCAAAGTATCCAAATACTCTGCCTGTGATAAGGTTCTGTATATTGTAGATAAGAAAATTCATTTTAGTGATATTGCAGAGATTCATTTACTGACTGCCCCTTAGATCTAAGACCAAAGGTCTGTTATTTCCAAGATCCTGCCAGCTTCCTCTATACTTGCCGGGCTGTGGCTTCCTGTTCTGCGATTTCTATTAATTCCCGTTCACTCTGAATCTCACTGGTATAAGGATAGGTCTTGGCACACTGCTCGAACTTCTCTTTGATTTTTGCTGCCTCTGCCAGATCTTTTCTAGCAAGAAGGGCATATACATATTGGGTGCGCAGGACAGAAGGATAAGTCTTCATGGATTTCATGAAACTCTGCTGCTCTTTTGTATACATTTTCTCCAATTTTAAGAGATCATTTTCTCCAATAGCTTCGCAATACATACAGTCACAGATGAGAAGATTCCTGTGAAGTCCTACTATGGCATTTTTCTCCTCCAGAAGTTCTTTCATCTGAGCATAAGCTTCTTCGAATCGCTGCTCGTCCATTAACCGGTTACAGGAGAAGACCGCCATTACCGCTGACATACTATTTTGTCTATCCTCTTTATCCGGGTATTCGAACCACTCTATCGGAAGATCTTTTAAACGCTTTCCCTTTGCCATCTGCTCATTACTCTTTAACTGAATCCAGAAGGAACGAAGCGCCTTTGGATTTTTTCCCAAAGAGAGCGCATTATAACCATCATTATCCACAACTCCCATACGAAGCGGAATTCCATTCATAAGAGCCAGAACAAATCCAATGATTCCTGCCAGAAGCATCACTACAGAGAACAAACTCTTCCCTTTCCCCGGCAGGAACAAAAGCAGAAATAGAACTGCGGCAAATACATTGAATAACGAACCTCCCAGATTATAAAGCACTACCGGGAATTTTCCATCCTTACACTCCGGCGGTGCCATTAGACACTGTCCTCCAGTGCCTGCAAGGCTTAAGCGTTTCAGACGGATTTTTCCGTTTTCCTTCATCCACATAAAACTTCCAATCCGGAAAGAACAGAATTCGTATCCACTAATGAGCCCGAACACCAGATGTCCCGCTTCATGAATTACAATATGAACAAGGATTGCCACATACATCCCAAGGAATAAAATTCCAAGAGAAAAGATTTGTTCTCCCAGACTTTTTCCCACTGCGTCCCCAACCTCTATGTATTTTACCATGAGAATTCCACAGCAAGCTCCGATTAGCATAAAAAAGCCAACCGCGATCCACTGCTGCCAGTTGGATTTTTTCTTCTTGTTATTTTCCATTTTTGCACCCTTTCTACATTTCTAGATTGATTAATTATACCTAATTTCATATAATAACAAATAAATATTAAAAAGTACATGATGCTGGAAAATTGTTTTCGTATCTAATATTTAAAAGGAGGATTACATTATGCCATTTATTGATTCAAAAATTACTGTTGCTGTAAATGAAGAAAAGAGAGAAACCATCAAATCCCGCCTTGGACAGGCAATCTCCATCGTAAACAAACCAGAGAGTTTTCTCATGGTGGGATTTGAGGACAATTATGACTTATACATGGGCGGAAACAAACTGGACAAAGGTGCTTATGTTGCAGTGAGCCTTTTCGGAAATGCTTCCTCAGCTCAGTATAATCAGATGACTGGGGAAATCTGTAAGATTTATGCAGAAGAACTTGGCATTCCGGGAAATGCAGTCTATGTTACTTATCATGGAGTGAGTGACTGGGGCTGGAACGGACAGAATTTCTAA
>JBGVLD010000019.1:0-16644 GCA_045124075.1 Agathobacter sp. | reverse complement strand
CATTTTTTCAGCACCGGAAGTATTTAAGTGAAGTCCTGCATCATAGGTATCTACCGACATATCCAGTCCAATTTCATCCTGAAGTGGAATATAATTGATGTAATCCAGACCATTTTCTTCGGCAAATTCTACTACCTGAGCGTCCCACTCATCATACCAGTGTGGAAATTCTGTAGGTGCTTTGATCAGTACCAGCTCAATTCCTTTTTCTTTACACAGATCAGTCATTTTCTGCAGATAGCCCATAGCCTTATCCCCTAAAGTATAATCAGCAAGAGGCGTAGGACTTGGAAATTCTCCCTGGGCCTTGCTGTCCACTCTCATATAATAGCCGTTATGAGTTACCAGATCCTTTGAGAAAATGTGCTCAAAATCATCGCTGTTCAGCTCTGACCATCGGGAGTGATAACGAAGTAGTGGAAACATATAATCGATTAAGTTCTCTTCCTTTGTCATGGAAGCCATAATGTTATTGACTTTTGAAGAGCTCCACTTCATACCATCAATAGACATACGGTTATAAGCCTCACTTTGAGGCTCGTTATATTTCAGTGCTAATACATTAAATACAACTACCTTAGGTGTCTCATAACGCAGGGCATCCTCTAACAGATAATAAGACTGCCAGGTCAGCTGCTGCGCAGAACCTCTGATGTAGCTGGTAATTCCATAATTTTCCCACAAAGTAATAGTAGAAAAATTCTCGTAAACTTCACAGTCCCCCACAAACAAAACTTCGTGGTCCGACTCATCTTTATAATATTCCTCTACCATAGAGCCTTCTACAATACCCGTCTGGTATTTTGGAACAAGAAGTCTCTGTAAAAGGTACAGACTCCCGATTACCAGAATCAGAACCAGGACGCCTGCAAGAACTCTTTTCTTCTTCATTTGCTTTCCTCCTAGAACTGATTATAAATAAACTGGGATGAATCATAGCCTACGCCATATGCGCCGAATACTAAGATTCCCACAAATAACAGTGCCATAATTCCAAAATAAACAATTGCTGGTTTCTCGTATAAAGCAGTTCTTACGCTTCCCACTTTTACTTTTGCCAGAGATACCCCAAACACAATGAAAAGACCAACAATCAGTACCAGGTAATCTGCCATGGTAATTCCCAGATTTAACAGAGAACCATCTACTAACACATGCCAGTTGAAATCCGTAAACATACTTCCTACCATTTTGAAGGTCAGAGGCACATCCCGATAACAGTCAAACATACGGATACAGCTCATTAATAAAATGGTTCGAATTATCTGAAATACTTCATAAGGAATCTTGCCTTTCACATTAAAACGCTTATGAAATTTCTCATATAAAGGCTCTAACTCCTGAGAAATCATGATCACAACAAAGTTCATAAGTCCCCATACAATGAAGTTCCAGGCAGCACCGTGCCATAAACCAGTCGTAAACCATACCACCAAGGAAGACAAATATACGGTAACTCGTTTTCCAATAGCCTGTCCCAAATGATTTCTGGACCATTTGGATAATTTCAGCATTGGACCGCATACGGAAATCGGATAGAAAATGTAATCCGTGAACCAGGTTCCCATAGTAATATGCCATCTGTTCCAATATTCTTTGATATTCTTGGAAAAGTATGGAAGATTAAAGTTCTCTGCCAGTTTGATTCCCATAACTTCTGCAATACCAATGGTAATATCGATTCCACCAGTGAAATCACAGTACAGTTCAAAGGCATAGAACAGCATTGCCACAAATACATATGCTCCCGTATACTGGTCTGTTCCCGAAATCAGAGTTGTTACCGCTGTAATAATCCGGTCTGCGATGACCACTTTTTTGAAATATCCCCAAAGAATTCGCATAAGACCAAAGGAAACTGTCTTTGACTCAAATTTATGCTCTGCGAACAATGTTGGCGCCAAGTCGCCATAACGACTGATCGGCCCCTGTACCAGCTGTGGGAAAAAGGAAACAAACAGTGCCAGCTTGAAAGGATTTCTCTGGGCTTCCTGTTTTCCACGATAAACATCAATAATATAACCCATAGTCTGGAAGGTATAGAAAGAAATTCCCATTGGAACAATCATATCCACCAACTGCAGCTGGGAGGTATCCGATAAAAAGTTATTGATGTTCGTAATCATGAAATTCGTATATTTTGTTACAGATAAAATACCAATGTTAAAAAACAGACAGATCAAAAGCCATTTCCATTTCTTTGCTTTCATGGACGCTTTATAGGCTTTCTTCTCATCAGAAGACATTTCTGCCTTGTGTTCTTTGATATAGGCCTTCTGTACCTTGTTAATGTCCTCCATACGGATACTGATAAAGTATGTAGACAGAGTCGTCACCAATATGAACAACAGATACCTCGGATCTGCCAGCAAATAAAATATATAGCTGAATACCAGCAGCATAGGCCACTGGCATTTCTTTGGCAGAAGGTAATACAGCACAAACACAATGGTAATGAAGGCTATAAAACTATAGGATGTAAATAGCATGATTTCTCCTATTCTTCTTCTAATCTCTGAATCAGATCATATAAAGCTTCCGCGGAGTTGAAGTTTTCTGGAATAATTTCTTCTGCTGGAATAACAACGTCAAACTGCTCGCTGATTTCAGAGATGATAGATACAATATCAAAAGAATCGATAATCTTATCATCTACTAATGTGTCACAAGTTTCAAAGTCCACCTCTGGGTGTAAGTCTGTTAAAATCTCAAGTAATTCTTCCATCTTAATTTTTCTCCTTTTTTGTTTCCTGATATTTGTTTTTTAAGAAAACCCTGTCAATCTTACCATTCGCAGTAAGAGGCATCCGGTCTAATTTTTCCACTTTATTTGGAATCATATACCGAGGCAGCTTATCTTTTAAGATAGAAACTACATCTTTTACCTCTAAATCTCCTACATAGTACAACATGATTTTCTCTTTTTCTTTATCATAAACGCAACAGGATGTGGAAATTCCCTCCATCAAGTTGACATTTACTTCGATTTCTCCAAGTTCGATGCGGTGTCCCATATGCTTGATCTGATAATCTTTACGAGATACAAACACCAGCTCTCCGTATTCATTGATCTTACCTAAATCACCAGTGCGGTAGATCAGTTCTGGATAACGGTCATTCAGCGGATTCTGGACAAATACTTCGTTTGTCTTTTCAAAATTATGATAATATCCTAAAGTCAGAGAAGTTCCTCTTACGCAGATTTCTCCAACTTCTCCCTGAGCCGCCCGTTTATTCTCATCGTTCAGCAGGATAATCTCAGTATTATGGAAAGGACGTCCTACCGGCATCACTTCATCCAGTTCAAAGTCCCTGTTTACCTTATAATAGCAACACATTCCAGTAGTCTCAGTTGGTCCGTACAGGTTTGTAAATTTAGCATTTGGCAGAGTCTCTTTCCAGATCTTGAACTGCTTGATTGGGAATACTTCACTACCAAAAGCAACCGTATGCAGATATTCCGGCACCACCTTATCAAAAGTCTTAAAGGAAGAAATCATGGTAAGGGCAGATACTACCCAGCATACCGTATTGATCTTGTGCTCATTTAAAAATTCCACCAGCTTCACTGGGAACATAAACAGGCTCTTTGGCACAATCACAGTGGAAGCACCGAATTTCAATGTTGGATAAAGTTCCTTTAAACATGCATCAAAATACAGTGGTGTCTGGTTTGCAAAACGGGTGTCTTCATTAAATTCCAATACCTCAGATAAATTCTCAATATAATCAATGACAGAACGGTGGCAGGCTACTACACCTTTTGGGACTCCTGTGGAACCAGAAGTAAATACGATATAAATTGGATCTGTATCCAGCTGCCTGTCTCTGATATCTGCTAAGGCTTCTTCATTAATAGCTGTCTTGGAAACTTCATCATAGATCAGCATTTCTCCATCAAAATCAAAGGTTTTTGCCATTTCCTGTGTGGATTCATCACAGATCATTACCTTTGGTTTCAGATTATCAAAGATCAAATCGATTCGAAATCTTGGCATTTCTTCATCGATTGGTACATAGTAGTTTCCGCCATATACACATCCATAAAATGCTGCAATTGCCTTTGGATGTTTCTTCATAAATACGACTACTGGTTCACCGTAATAGCCTTTACTGTTTAAATAACTTCCGATTGCACGGCTGTCATGATATACTTCTGCGAAAGTTAGTCCTTCACTTTCATTGGAATAGGCAACCTTATCTGGAAGTCTTTTGACTGTGTGCTCTAAATATTCCAGTACATTAGTCTGTTGCATAATTTATCTCCTTTACTGCAAAACGAATAGTTTTTCATAGTCGCTGCTTACTTCCTTACCGCAGGCTAAAATTGAGGCTCTCGCTAATGCCTCCATGGCATCCAGATAGCCCGGACCGATTTCATTTTCTTTTTTAATAATGGAAAGCTCGGTACAACCCAGAATAATCACCTGAGCTCCCTGTTCTCTAAGATAATCACCAGCTTTTCGGAAATGGTCCATATTTGGTGCCTTTCCTGCTTTTACATCATTATAGATCAGGCTCATGACAAGTTTCTGATGAACCGCGTCAGGTATGACCACTTCCATGCCCATTTTCTCCAATTCATTCTGAAAAATACCGCTTTCTATGGTTCCATCCGTTGCCATAATACCGATTTTTTTAGCTCCTGCTTCTTTTAGAAGCTTTCCACTTTCCCGGATTCCATGAATGACTTCTATAGAAATTTCTCTAGAAATTTCTTCATGGAAATAATGGGCTGTAATACAGGGAATTGCAATGCAGTCTACCTGCTGTTCCTGCAATCTCTGCCCCAGCTCAATAATGCGGGGTAGAGGATTTTCTTTGCTTTTCCCAAGAATAAAGGCTGTTCTGTCTGGAATCTGAGGACAATTATATATAATCATCTCCAAATGTTCCTGATCCGTATCCGCCTTTGTCATTTTAATAATGAGTTCCATAAAATAGGCTGTGGCCATAGGACCTAGTCCTCCAATTACGCCTAAACTCATTCTTACACCTGCTTTCTTACTGGCTGACTGTTCCTTTACTATAGCTTACTTTATCCTGTACAGATTCTGTCGCACGCGCTGGATAAAGTGAACTGTCAAAAATATGACTATTATTATGAGATTCTGAATAAGCAGCTAATTCCGCATCCGTCAGCATAAAGAAGTTGCCGCCACCTTTTCTAGGAGTACAATCAAAATGGTACCATCCATTTCCTACATTAATCAAACTCCAGTAATGACGTGAATGGGATGTATCACTCTTTACAATATCTACATTCTGAATTCCAGCAATATTAAGCAGAGCTTTTCCCGCTGCATAATAATTGAAGCAGTCACCGGAACGTTTTTTAAATGCCTGATAAGCTCCAACTTCCCAACTGGATTTATCGGAAGAGCCTGTATATGCAATATTTCCACGTACCCAGCGATAAATTGCAAAAGCTTTCTGCATCTGACTCATATTATCGGTAATAATCTGATTATACACCTTCTGCGCCAGAGCATTCATATCGCCAGAATCAACCTGTGTTGTTCCGCCCGAAGTTCCACCTGAACTCTGGGTCTGTTGAGGTTTTTTAGCAACTGTTACCGTTATGCTGACAGAAGAAGTATTTCCATTTGCATCTGTTGCAGTATAAGTAACCGGATATTCTCCCACTTTTTCCAAATTTACGGCAGAATTGTCAATGTCAAGCGTTGGATTCTCATCTTTGTTATCTGTTACGGTCACACCAGAACGATAACTTACGGTATCTCCCACATAAACTACAATGTCTTTTGCACCTTCAATCACCGGTGGCTCACTATCTAAAATTACAGTTACTGGAACAGTAATCTCTGTAGTATTTCCTCCTTCATCAGTTAAAACTACAATTACCGTAGTCTCTCCCGCCTGAGACATATCTATTTCTTCTTTAAACGCTGCTTCTACAGCGGTTACGTCTACAATATCTTTTACACATTCACTAGCTGAAGGCATAGCCTCTGGCTTCGCTGTCACAGCCACTGCTGTTCCCTGTGGTGCAACGGTATCCTTTACCTCTACACATACAATATAGGATTTCTTTTTATAAATAACTGTTACCAGATCCACTCCCACTTTACTTGTGTCAATCACTTCATCCCCATCTTCAAAACTTGCCTTAGATGGATCTGCTCCCTTTTCCAGAAACTGAGCAATGTCAACTTCCTGTCCTGCTTCCAATGTAACTTCCTCAAGCACTGTAGGTCTCGTCTGCAAATAGTAAAAAATTCCTGCCCCCACCAGAAGTACCAATGCAACTCCCACCATAATTGCTGTTACAATTATTTTTGTCTTTTTCCTTTGTGATCCCTTTCTCATTTTTCCTTATGACCCCTTTCTTCAATAAAAAAAGACACAATAACACATTTTTCTAGTCATTATATAATACAATAATTCTGCTTGTCAAGAAATCCACTGTTTCCTGCTAAATTGTCTAAAATTAAAAACAAGGCGGATTCGCTTGCACTTCCAGTTTTTTTGTACTAGAATAATTGTAAAGTCGTTTAGACTTAATAATGATCATTATTTTATAAGGAGGAATTAATTATGGCATTCGTTATTTCTGATTCATGCGTTAGCTGTGGAAGCTGTGCTGGAGAATGTCCAGTAGGAGCAATCTCTGCAGGTGCTTCTCAGTACGAAATCGATGCAGCTACTTGCGTTGAATGTGGTACATGTGCTGGAGTTTGCCCAACTGGAGCAATTAGCCAGGAATAATTTTTACTTACACATAGTAAAATAACATCCCACTTATGGGAAGTGAAAAAGACGGCCGTTTAACGACCGTCTTTTTTCTCTTTTTCTTTCTCTTTCTTTTTGTCTTTTTCTTTGAAAAAAAGTTTCTTTTTCTTGATATTTCCACGGATAGCCGCGTCTAACTTCTTATATCTCTCTTCCTGGGCTTCTTCCTGTTCTCTTGCCAAATAATTAATTTCCTTTAAGACTCGTTCCTGAACTTCCTGACCTATGACCTGACTTAATTCTTCATTATTTAAAGAAATAGCATGTCCTACTATGTCATTCATCAATTCTCGGAACTGCTCCATGCGCTCTTCGGCAGTAATCTCCCGTTTATTTACTACAGTATTCTTCACAGGAACCGACTTCGGGATTTGTTCTTTTGAGGAAGTTACTTCTGGCAGATTATTAGTATCCTTAGGCTGTTCTGCTATAACAGGTTGATCCTGTGGTGTTAACTCCTCGACACTTCCGTTATGTAAAATCATCCGGATTGCTTTCAACTGATACCCCTGTTCCTTTAAATCCTTGATACGCTGAAAATCCCTGATATTTTCTCTTGTATAGTATCGATGACCCATTTCATTCCGTGGAATGGCCAGCTCGAGTTCCTCTTCCCAGTAACGTAACACATGGGTCTCCACATGCACCATATTGGCCGCATCGGAAATCATGTAACGCACTTTTTCCACCACGTTTACCTCCTTATATTTCATAAAATAGATTGCGCTTCGCGCAATCTCCGCGCGCGAGCGGTGTTGCAAAGCAACAAAATTCTTCTCCGCGAGCTGCGCATTGTTGACACGAAGTGTCTTTTATATATCAGAAAGACTTTCACGCGTTAGCGTGACAAGGTCTTTCCTGATATATAAAAAAATGGCGGGGAGCTTGTCTCCCTACCATTATTATAATGTTCCTATTACCTGCTTTCAAACTTTTTTCATCGTATTATTTCGACAGGTTTTTTAATGTTCTAGATTTGCGAACTTGGTATATTCTGGCAACCATGCCAGGTTTACAGTTCCAATTGGACCATTACGCTGCTTAGCAATGATGATTTCAGAAATTCCTTTTAATTCAGTATCCTTATTGTAATAATCATCTCGGTAAATAAACATTACCACGTCTGCGTCCTGCTCGATAGCTCCAGACTCTCGAAGATCGGAAAGCATTGGACGGTGATCTGGCCGCTGCTCAACTGCTCGGGAAAGCTGGGAAAGCGCAATTACCGGCACACTCAGTTCTCGGGCAAGGGCTTTTAAAGAACGGGAAATCTCTGATATTTCCTGCTGTCTGGATTCGCTTCTACCAGAACCGCTCATCAACTGTAAGTAGTCAATGATAATCAATTTTAAGTCATGCTCTAATTTGTATTTTCGGCACTTACTTCTCATCTCAGAAATACTGATACCTGGTGTATCATCAATGATTAATTCGGAATTTCCAATAATTCCTGCACCTTCAATCAGCTTCTCCCAGTCTGCATCAGACAGGTTACCTGTACGCAGAGCCTGGGCATCTACTCTGGATTCAAGGGAGAACAGTCGATTTACCAGCTGCTCTTTTGACATTTCCAGTGAGAAGATAGCGGTGCACATATTCTCATGAAAAGCTACGTGCTGGGCGAGGTTCAACACGAAAGCAGTCTTACCCATGGAAGGACGGGCCGCTACCAAAATAAGATCCGATGGCTGCAGACCCGCGGTACGATAATCCAGATCAATAAAGCCTGTTGGAATTCCTGTTACAGTTCCTGACTGCTTAGAAGCTTTCTCAATCTTCTCTAAAGCATTCATTACTACGGTTCGGATCGGTACGTATTCTCCACCGGTTCTACTGGAAAGTAGCGCAAACACATCATGCTCCGTCTTATCCATAACACTGTCTAAGGATTCTGTTCCTGCATAACATTCATTTTCAATATCTTCCATGACCCGAATCAGCTTCCGCTTCATAGAGTTTTCTTTTACAATGTTGGCATAGTACTTAATATTGGCGGAAGTTGGAACTGCTGTTACCAGATCCCGGACAAATTCCAGAGAAGAAATTTCCTGTGGAACGTCTTTTTCTTTTAATTTGTTCTGTAAAGTTACCAGATCCACCGGCTGTCCAGTGCTATATAGTTCAATCATAGCGTCAAACAGTACTCCATACTGCTGATGATAGAAATCCTCTTTGATCAGAATCTCCATAGCAGTTACAATGGCTTCCTTATCCATGATCATGGAACCAATGACCGACTGTTCTGCCTCCAGACTATTTGGCATGATTCTTTTAATCAGTTGTTCCTCCAAGGACGATTCCTCCTATCCTTCTACTACATGTACGGATAACTTTGCGGTTACCTTTGGATGAAGCTTGACAGGAACCTCATAGGTCCCAAGGGCTTTAATGGCTTCTGGAAGCTGCATTTTCTTTTTATCCAGATCAAGTCCAGTCTGTTCTTTTGCTGCTGCCGCAATTTCCTTGGTGGATACAGAACCAAAAGTTCTTCCACCTTCACCAGATTTAATCTTTACTTCAACTTTTGTCTCTTCAATGGTCTTTGCAAGGGCTATAGCACTTTCATAATTCTCCTGAGCCACTTTCTCTGCATGTTTATTCTGTAATTTCAGGTCGTTTAAATTCTTACCTGTTGCTTCTACTCCTAATTTCTTAGGCAGGATCGCATTTCTTGCATATCCATCACTTACTTCTACAATGTCACCTTTTTTTCCTAAGGACTTAACATCCTGTAATAAAATTACTTTCATTCTTTTATGTCTCCTTCTTTCAGCATTTCATCAATTGTATCTTGAATGGCGCGTTTCGCCTGAAGCAATGTGCAATCAGCCAGCTGGGCTCCTGCCACATTCAAATGACCACCGCCACCTAAACGTTCCATGATTAGCTGCACATTAATCTCATCAATCGAACGGGAACTGATATAAATTTTTCCATTATATTCTGTCAATACAAATGATGCTTTTACCCCAATAATATTTAATAACTCATTTGCAGCCTGAGCTCCAACGATAGTCGGACTCTCCACATTATCTCCTGGGCAAATAGCTATAGCAAAAGAATTCCGATATACTTCTGCCTGACGGACCGCTTCAGCTCTTGCTTTGTAGCTTGCCATATCATCTCGTAAAAGCTTTCTTACCCTTGTTACATCTGCACCACTTCGTCTTAAATAAGCTGCGGCTTCAAAGGTTCGTACTCCGGTCTTTGTATTAAAGTTATTGGTGTCAATTAAAATTCCAGCATAAATACAATCTGCTTCCTGAGATTCCAGTTTTAAGCCATCTTGGAAATACTGCAATACTTCTGCCACCATTTCACAGGCACTGGAAGCATATGGTTCGATATAAGATAACAGCGGATTAGTTACGACCTCACTGCCTTGTCTGTGATGATCAAACACGACGATATAATCTGTCTCTTTTAACAATTGTGGACATTCTGTGTAACTTGGTCGATTGGTATCTACCAGCATGACCAAAGTGTTCCGCCCCACCATTTCCAATGCCTCTTCACTATCTACAAATAAATCTTCCGGATAGCCCTTTGCTGTAGAAAAACATTCCATCAGCGGGCGAATGGAACTTGTTGGATTGTTAATAACGATCTGAGCTTTTTTCCCAAGTGCATGGGCTGCACAGTAAATTCCAATACCAGCACCTAAAGAATCAACATCAGAAATACTGTGTCCCATAATAAGCACATTATCTCTGCCTTCCATGATTTCTCGAAGGGCATGGGCTTTGACTCTCGCTTTTACACGAGTGTTCCGTTCTACTTCCTTAGCTTTTCCGCCATAGTAAGAAATATCATCTTTCTCTTTGACAACGACCTGATCACCGCCTCTTCCTAAGGCAAGGTCGATTGCAGCACGGGCATATTCGTAATTGCGGTTATAGCTGTCACCCTGAATACCTACACCAATACTTAAAGTAACAGCCATTTCATTGCCAACTTTTATCGTCTTCACATCTTCCAATAAACTGAATCGGTCTTCTCTCATCTGCTCCAGATATTTATATTTGAACACTACGAAATATTTATCTTTCTCCATCTTGCGCACCAAGGCATCATATTCCGCAAAATACTTGTTCAATTTACGGTCGATCAGTGCAACCAAAAGAGAGCGCTTTACATCTTCAATACTGTCCAATGCTTCTTCATAGTTGTCAATATAGACCAACGCAGCAACTTGTTTCTGCTCCTGATTTTCTACCATATAGTGACATAACAGAGTCTCATCAAATAAGTACAAAGCCGTGAGGAATTCGTCACTTCCATCAATTTCCAGAAGTTCTCCCTCTTCTGTGATATTATCCACATAAATGCGGTTAATAGATATACGGAATCTCTTCTCCTCCAGAGCCAGACTAATACTGGAATTATCCCCGTTTTTCTGAAGGAATTCTCTGGTCACACTTGGAAACAGGGTAGTGATGGATTTGTGATAAGTCTTATCCACTCCTGTAATATTGGCAAATTCCTCATTGACCCACAGAATCTTTCCATTTACATCCAGCAGTGCATAAGGAATCTCAAATTCATTCAACAGACGCTTCTGCACCGTTGCATACCGTGTAGCAAAATTAATAATCTCATTTACCAGGTGGGGCTTGTTATAACAATAAAATGACAGTTCCACCACAAAATAGATTACCAAAAATCCTGAAATCACCGCTCCGCTCTTGATGTCATAAAAGTATAAACCAATATTAATAACTAATAATAATATGGTAAGCAGCATTGGCCAATATAAATAATTCCGCAACTTCCCTTTAAACCGTATTTTCTTCTTCATCCATTCTCTCCTTTACGCCTGCCCTTACTTTCCTCTGGGCTTTCTCTGGATAAATTCACTCCTGGATATACTTAGCATTTCTATTATAACATTTTCACAAAGGTAAGTGAAGCTTTTTGTAAAAGAAGTAAAAGAGCAGAACAGGCTGCCTGGGAAATACTCCCGGACAGCCTGTTTTCTAAATTATTTTTCGAGTTACTGCTTATCACTTGCCACTTCTACGATAGACTTGGAAAGTCCTGCAATTCCCTGAATTTCGGATGGGATAATGATCTTGGTGGCTTTTCCGTCTGCTGCTTTCGCAAAGGCTTCTAAGCTCTTTAACTGAAGAACTGCACTGTCTGGAGCAGCATCTTTTAACATTCTAAGACCATCTGCATTGGCCTGTTGAATCTTAAGAATTGCTTCTGCCTGACCTTCTGCTTCTTTTACAGTTGCTTCTTTTTTCGCTTCTGCACGTAAGATTGCTGCCTGCTTCTCAGCTTCTGCATCTAGAATTGCAGATTCTTTATGTCCTTCTGCTACAAGGATGGTAGATTTCTTCTCACCTTCTGCACGAAGAATGGCTTCACGGCGTTCACGTTCTGCCTTCATCTGTTTCTCCATGGCATCCTGGATGGCTTTTGGAGGGATGATATTCTTTAACTCAACTCGGTTTACTTTAATTCCCCAAGGATCAGTTGCCACATCAAGGGTGGCACGCATCTGAGTATTGATGGTCTCACGGGATGTTAAAGTTTCATCTAATTCAAGATCACCAATTACGTTACGAAGAGTAGTTGCTGTTAAATTCTCGATTGCCATTAATGGATTTTCAACACCGTATGCATATAACTTCGGATCTGTGATCTGAAAATATACTACAGTATCGATTTGCATGGTTACATTATCTTTTGTAATAACTGGCTGTGGTGGGAAATCCACTACCTGTTCTTTTAAAAGAACACGTTTTGCAACTTTGTCAATGAATGGAACTTTCACATGTAATCCTACAGACCAGGTTGTCAAGTATCCTCCAAGACGTTCGATTACCATTGCATGAGCCTGTGGCACAATCTTTACACAGCTTGAAAGAATGGCAAGAACAAGAATGGCAATAACTACAATTGCAATAATTACTTCTGGTTTCATAGACGAATCCTCCTATACTTTTTCTACGATTAATTTGACTCCGCTGATGCGGACTACTCTGGCAGTTTCACCCTGCTCAAAGATTTGCTTATCATCATCGGCTCTTACAGTCCATTCCTGTCCGGAAACCACTGCTGCGCCTGTCTGATCAAGATTACTTACCCGCTCTGTAATGCGGATTTCTTTTCCAACAACACTGTCCGCATTGGTCTTCTGAGTCTTGCTATTAACAAAATCCCTTGCCCAGGAACGAGTTGCTGCTAATAATCCAACAGAAACAATAATAAACGCTATAAATTGTGCTATAATCCCACCATTTAATATTGCAATAATAAGTGCTACCAGTGATCCTGCCGCAAACCAGATGGAAACAAGACCAACCGTTGCCAATTCAATTACAACAAATACAATTAATAAAATAATCCATAATAAAATGTAAGGATCAGCAACTGAAAAAATTTCAAACATAGGAACCCTCCTTCCTGCCTGCTGTTATTAAATATTGTGCCACAAGGGCATAAACTCTCACTAGGCTCGAAAATACCTCGCCAAGTGATCATATTATATCACAAAGTCATATGCTTTTAAATCCTAATTTCAATCACAAAGGCTTTCGTATATCCCGGGTAATCATTGCGGAGGGACATTTTCCAACCATGCATTTCTATGATCTTATGGGCGATGGAAAGCCCCAGCCCGCTTCCTGCATTGGTATTTCTTGATTTATCCCCTCTTGCAAAAGGCTCAAAAATGTGACTGGCGGTCTCTTCCGGAATTTCTTCTCCTGTATCTGCCACCACCACAGTAATACCACTTTCTCTTGGATTCATTTCCACCAGTACCCGTGTTCCCGGATCATTATGCCGCATGGCATTTACTAAAAGATTGGTAATTACCCTGGAAAACTGAATAGGATCCAGCCAGATAAAACAGGCTTCTTCGGGAATATTAGTTTGCAGCTCCATTCCCTTTTCTTCCAGATCAGAATAGGCTAATGCTGCATTTTCTCTTACTAATTCTGTCAAATCTACCTGCTTTTTATTTAACAAAAATCCTTCGCTGTCCAGTTTCACATAATCGAACAACAGATTGATCAAATCATTCATCCTCAGGGATTTTCGAACAATTGCATCCATGTATTCCTGTTTTTTCTCTTCATTCGTAATCATTCCATCCTGAAGCGCCTTTGCATAACCGGAAATAGTAGTAATGGGTGTACGCAGATCATGGGCAATGTCAGATAGCATTAAATTTCGCTTTCTGTCATATTCCTGCTTTACTTCGTCCTGTTTCTGTTTAATTTTGCGCATTTCCTTTACTATAATCCTTGCAAAAATCGAAGCCGCTATAACAAAAGGTGCCACAATCAGTACGATTACTACAAAAATACATAAAAACAGATATATTGCTTCTAAATTGCTTAAGTCTCTTATCCTTGAACCACTGAATAATTCCGGAGCAAACTCTACACTGGAGGATTCCAACTTATCTAACAGAAAACCTATGCCAGAGCTAATAGGACTTGGTAACATCATCTGTAATGCAGCTAAGATTACACCTACTAATAAAAGCAAGAGCCAGAACAGGATTTGGCTGGCACTTAGATGTCCATCCCAGGAGCTCCCTGCAAAAAAATATTTCTGAATAACAGGAATGAGCAATTTATTAATAAGCCCCATGACCCCATATTCCGCCAGACTTACAAGGAGCAGCAGCCCAATGAACCATTCCACCAGAAAAACATTCAGCTTTTTTTCTGTTTCTCTCATGATTATTTCTCCAGTCGGTATCCTAATCCACGTATGGTCTTAATATAGTTGGATGCTTCATCATCCAGTTTTGCCCGGAGTTTACTGATGCATACCATAATATTATTATCTGCTATGATGTATTCATCTCCCCAGCCATATTCATAAATTTGCTGTTTCGTGAATACTTTTCCAGGATGTTCCATAAAAAGCTCCATGATCCGGTATTCCACTGATGTCAGTTCAATCTCCTGATTTCCTTTTTTCAAAATGCAGGATTCTCGATCCAGTGTCAGATCCCTTACTTGAAGAAGGGATTGCTGACCTGCGCTGGTACCCAGTGCATAAAATCGACGGATATTGGAATTCACTCTTGCTACCGCTTCTAATGGATTAAAAGGTTTTGCCAGATAATCATCCGCACCTAGGTTGAGTCCCAGGATTTTTTCCGAATCTGCGTCTTTTGCTGAAAGAATCATGACCGGTATATTGCTCTCTTTCCGAAGTTCCTGTAGAACATGGTATCCATCCATGACCGGCATCATAATATCTAAAAGACACAAATCAATTTTCTGACGGTGGAGCTGATCTAATGCTTCTTTTCCATCTTTTGCTTCCACTACATTATAATGCTCATTTTCCAGATATAAACGTAAGAGATCCCTGATTTCTTTTTCATCGTCTGCGATTAAAATCGTATATTCCATTTCTTTCTCCTAATACATTGGTGGCTGCTGTCCATATGGATTCTGCCCATACATTGGTGGAATCTGCCCGTACGGAGCCTGACCATATACATTGATTCCCTTAATATATTTCAGTTTCTCATATAAAGCAGCTTCTGTCATGTGAACATAAGAATCTACATAAAACAGTCCCACAAATGGAACCAAGGAAAGGATGATCCACCCGATAAAGGATAGATCCAAAACAAATGTTTTCCATTTCTCTCCATCCATCATGCGTTTACTGATTGCAAAAGCTTCCTCCGCTGACATATTTGGATTTTCTGCTAAAAGATACGGAATCATGCGGTATTCATAGCTTTTAACAATACCTGGAATAATGAACAGAAAAGTCCAGAGTGTTGTATATATATCTCTTAAGAACATGACCTTTATGACATTTTTATATGAATGATCAAAGGCATATGCCAGTTCCTTGATCTCTGCCGGCTGATTCAAGTTCAAATAAAAATATCTTCTGGCTCCTACTTCCAGAGGATTTAAAAGAAGTACATCCAGTATCATTACTACTACAAATACTACCAAAAATACTACCAGAAAAACAATGATAAAAACTGTTGCAAAAGCGATTCCTTCCATGTCTGCATCGTAGGCATTATAGGTATAGTAAGAATCCTCTTCATCGTATACATCATAGGTATAATAGGAATTCTCTTCGCTTTCATAATATTCCTCATTATATCCATCTTCACCACTGGATGTCAGACCATTTGCAAATCCACTGGAAAATCCCGATGAAGCACTGGAAGCGCCGCCTCCTATAAATAATGCCACTAATAAACTTACTAATACAGTTTTCCAATAATTTCTCTTAAATGCAAACTTGCCTTTTTGCTTCAACTCAGCTCTTGTCCACATAAGTTTTACCTCCTGATATTTTTTTCAACTATTTGCACTTATCTTACCACGGATTCCTTACCCTGTATCGTGGAAATCCTTAAAATAACCTTAAAGTTGCAACAAAAAAGAGTATTTCCCATTATTTAAATTAATGAAAATACTCTTTCTAAGATAATCTTAAATGATATAATACCACTCTTCGCTCTGAAATATCTCTGTGGCACTGAGTTTTCCTTGTTTGTACTCCAACTCCTGATTTTTTATGCTGACTCTTGTATGACTTGGAATAGATGTTGTAATAAATGCATTTCCACCAATTACAGAATCGTGACCGATCACTGTATCTCCTCCAAGGACAGAAGCTCCTGCATATATGGTTACATTATCTTCTATAGTAGGATGTCTCTTTTTCCCATGTAATTTCTGGCCTCCCCTTCTATAAAGATCTGAGAACCTTTACCAAAGTATCAATGTCCTCAAAAGAATTGTATAATGCCAGGGTAGGGCACACTACACTTTCCAGACCATAATGTCTTAAAATTGGCTGTGCGCAGTGATGGCCCACGCGTACTGCAATACCATTCTGATCAAGTCTTTGACCCACTGCGTCATTGGAAATACCATCCAT
>JBGVLD010000018.1:0-80870 GCA_045124075.1 Agathobacter sp. | reverse complement strand
GTATTTCCAAATAATCTTAATAAGCGGAGTGCCTGCTCATTGATTGCTTCCATGGAACGAAGCAGCGGTGTTTTCTGATCCAATGCTTCACCAGTGTAGGAACAGAAAGCGGTCGGAATGCAAAGTGTCGCACCAGTTGCGTCCTGTCTTACAAAAGCAGGTGATGTACAATCCCAAGCTGTATATCCTCTTGCTTCAAATGTAGCACGAAGTCCGCCGGATGGGAAAGAAGATGCATCTGGCTCACCTTTAATTAATTCTTTTCCAGAGAAGCTCATTAATACTTTTCCATTTGGCATTGGAGAAGTAATAAAGGAATCATGTTTCTCAGCTGTAACTCCAGTTAATGGCTGGAACCAGTGAGTGTAATGGGTAGCACCTTTTTCAATTGCCCATTCTTTCATCTCATGTGCAACCACATCCGCAGTCTCAAGGTCAAGTTCTTTTCCTTCTTCCATAACTTCATGTAATTTCTTATAGACCTTCTTAGGAAGACGGGCCTGCATTACAGAGTCATTAAATACATTTTCTCCAAAGATATCTGATACACTGTAGATTTCACTCATACTCATACATCCTTTCTTTTATGTCACAATCAAACCCCTGATGTGATACATATTATTGATTTATAATGCAAAAAAGAACTACTAATTTGAAATATCTCTATGTAGTAGAAAAGGGCACTCCAAGCTTAGTTGGAACGCCCTCGTTCAAGTTTCACATTATTTCTGAAACTAAAATACTCTATCTTGGTTAAAATTGCAACCACTTTTTTGAAAAAATTTTACTTTTATCAAATTCAACAAAATAACTAAAATCTTTGAATGATTTTTGTTAATTATTCCGCTTTTCCTACAGAGCCAAATAATTCCATCTTCTCTTTTACTGTTGCTTTGATTGCGTCTGCACCTGGAGCTAATAACTTACGAGGATCGAATCCTTTACCTTCGAGGTCCTTACCAGCTTCAACATACTTACGTGTTGCATCAGCGAAAGATAACTGACATTCTGTATTAACGTTAATCTTAGCTACTCCAAGAGAGATTGCTTTCTTGATCATATCTTCTGGGATACCTGTACCACCATGAAGAACTAATGGCATAACACCAGTCTTCTGCTGGATTGCATCTAAAGTCTCAAAGCTAAGTCCAGCCCAGTTCTCTGGGTATTTTCCGTGGATGTTACCGATACCTGCTGCAAGCATGTCTACTCCAAGATCAGCAATCTGTTTACATTCTTCTGGATCTGCACATTCACCAGCACCTACAACACCATCTTCTTCTCCACCGATAGAACCAACTTCTGCTTCGATAGACATTCCCATTGCATGAGCAACTGCAACTAACTCCTTTGTCTTAGCTACGTTCTCTTCGATTGGATAGTGGGAACCATCAAACATAATAGAAGTAAATCCAGCTTTGATACATTTATAGCATCCTTCATATGAGCCGTGATCTAAATGTAAAGCAACTGGAACTGTGATTCCAAGTTCTTCATCCATTGCTTTTACCATAGCTGCAACAGTCTTAAAGCCTGTCATATATTTTCCAGCACCTTCAGATACACCTAAGATAACTGGGGACTTTAATTCCTGTGCAGTTAAAAGAATAGATTTTGTCCACTCTAAATTGTTAATATTGAACTGACCAACAGCATAGTGGCCTGCTTTTGCTTTCTCAAGCATTTCTTTTGCAGAAACTAACATTTGATTATCCTCCTAAAAATAAGTTATATTGATTATATTACATTTTCTCTAAAAAATAAAGTTAAAATATCGGATTTATTCATTTGCTTTGATTTCTTGGCTCTTTTCCACTAACATGGTTACTTGTTTATTAAGATTATATATCGAAACTTCCGTATGATCACCGCCAAATTCTCCATCTAAAGTCCATGCCACCGGGTCCTTGGATACAATTTTTAATTCATCTGTTTTAAATGAATAAATCAAATCTGTGGCATCAATCAGATTCGTAAGGCTTGCCAGAATTTCATTTAACTCTTTGGCATTCTTTGGCATTTTGATAAGTGTTACTTCAAAAACACCATCATCCAGCTTTACATCATTGCCTGTCATCCCCTTAAATCCACCTACTGATACGGAATTAGTAATCATTCCATAAATAAAGGCATCCTGTACAATATTCCCCTCATATTCCACTTGAAGATGTACTGAAGGAATATCAAGGAGCTGCTTTGCCCCTTCTATGATATATGCCAGATGCCCTAGAACATTTTTCTGTTCCTGAGGTGTCTGGTAAGCAACAGCACTAAACAGTCCAAAAGCCGCGACATAAATAAAGCTGTTGCCATTGAACATCCCCACATCACAGGGAAATGGCATTCCTTCTACTGCAATCTGAGCAGCTTTTCTCATATCCTTAGGTAGCTCCAAAGAATTTGCAAAATCATTAGTACTTCCTGCTGGTATATAGCCAATAGGCTTATTCAGTCCAGCTGCCACCATACCACTTACAACTTCATTTAACGTTCCATCACCACCACTACATATGACCCTGTCATAACCAACAGCTTCTGACTCTACTATTCTGGTAGCATCACCGCTGCACTGGGTGGGATAAATAGTGATTTCATATTCTGCTTTTGCAAAAATGTCCACTATATCCAGCAAATGATTTTTAATCAGACCTTTTCCTGCATGAGGATTAAACACAAATAATAATTTTCGTTTCATTTTCCTGTTCCCTCGAATTCTATGTATTATTCTCCCCGCAAATTATCTGCTATTTCACCTAATTTTCGCAGTCTATGATTTACACCAGATTTTCCTACTGGCGGCTCTAAATAACTCCCCAGCTCTTTTAGAGCTGCTTCTGGATATTCCAAACGAAGCAGCGCCATTTCTCTTAAATTGGCAGGCAGATGATCCAGCCCTATCACATCCCGGATTAGTTCAATATCTGCGATCTGCTTTACTGCTGCATTCACTGTTTTTCCAATATTGGCAGTTTCACAATTTACCTTGCGGTTTACCGAATTGCGCATTTCTTTTAAAATCCGGACATTTTCCAGATTCATAAGTGAAACATAGGCTTCCATGACATTTAGCATATCTACAATCTGAGAACCATCTTTTAAATACACCACAAAATGATTTTTACGTTCCACAATCTTTGCTTCCGTCAGAAAGCTTACCATTATCTTCTGTATTTGAGCTGCCTGTTCTCTGGTTTTACAAACAATTTCAAAGTGGTAGGATTTGCTGGGATCACTGATGGATCCAGCCGCCATGAACACGCCCCGCAGAAAAGCCCGTTTACAACAGGTTTTCTGCAAAAGGATTCCATCTACCACCTGTGGCTCTCCATTACCAGTGAAATCCTCTTTTGTAAGTTTCATAGCTGCTAGAATTCTGCAACTATCCTCTTCGTTTACTGGTCTGGTAATATCCACAGAGAATGCTTTTTTCAAAAGAAACGCATATTTTTCCAATAATACGGGATTTTCTGTCTGAAAAAGAATACCGTTTCCTACCTCGTTCAGTTTTCCTTCCATAAGAAACATTCCTGCCAGTTCTGCGATCTGACAGTGGCGGCTTTTGCTATACTGCTTCGCCAACTCATTTTTCACATCACTTGAAAATGACATTTACTTTCCTCTCAATGCATCTTTTCCAATATCTCTATGCTCTATCTTAAGTCCATATTCAGTCTGGTCCTTGAGACGATTATATAGTTCATTTGCCAGAGTTACAGAACGATGTTTTCCACCTGTACAGCCAATGGAAATAACCAGTTGATTCTTGCCTTCATCAATATATTTCGGAATTAGGAAAGAAATCATATCTTCCAGCTTATCCACGAACTCTCCTGCTTCTGGGAACTGCATGACATACTCCTGAATTTCCTTATCATTTCCTGTTTTTGGACGAAGTCCTTCCACATAATATGGATTTGGAAGAAAACGCACATCCATAACAATATCAGAATCAGAAGGAATTCCATACTTAAATCCAAAAGACAGAATTGTCACAAAAAGGTTTTTATAATCCTTATCCAGGACAAAGATTTTTTCCAATTCGCCCTTTAATTCCCGGGTCAAAAGCTGACTGGTATCAATAATGTAATCTGCATGCTGCTTTAGATATTTTAACTGCTCTCTTTCCTGCTCCAGCCCTTTTTCCACACGTTCTCCGCTAGCAAGAGGATGATTTCTTCGGGTCTCCTTATATCGTTTTATCAAGATTTCTGTTTCTGCATCCAGGAAAAGGATACGAAAAGAAGCATTTTGCCCCTTTAACTCCTGCATGGTCTCAGGTAGTTCACTTAATGCTTCTCCATTTCGCACATCAATACCTATGGCAACCTTTTGGTTCTCCTCAGAAAAAGTATTGGAAAATCCCACCAGCTTTCCCACCAGTGGAACCGGAAGATTATCGATACAGAAAAATCCCATATCTTCCAGCATTTTCATGGCAGTACTTTTCCCTGCCCCTGACATTCCTGTTACAATTACCAGTTTCATCTAAAATTCTCCAATCATTTTTACTTCCGGTTCTAATGTTACCTGAAATTCCCCATATACCTTCTCTGCCACATCCTCCATCAGCTGTTTTACCTGGGAAGCAGTGGCGTTCCCCCTGTTAATAACAAATCCACAGTGTTTTTCTGAAACCTGGGCATCTCCTACCTGATATCCCCGAAGTCCTGCGTCCATGATTAGCTTTCCGGCAAAATACCCCTCTGGTCTTTTAAAAGTGCTTCCAGCACTTGGATATTCCAAAGGCTGTTTATCCACTCTCTGCTGCCGAAGTCGTGCCATTTCTTCACGAATTGCTGCAACATCCTTTGGTTGCAATTCCACAACTGCTTCTGCCACAATATACTCTTTCTCTGGAATACAGCTATGGCGGTAAGACAGATCCAATTCTTCTTTTTTAAGAATCTGCTCTTTTCCATCTTTTGTAAAAACCTTAACTTCTACTAGAATATCTTTCATTTCTCCGCCATAGGCTCCGGCGTTCATAACTACAGCTCCCCCTACGCTTCCAGGGATTCCTGCAGCAAATTCCATGCCTCCCAATCCCGCTTCTGCTGCCTGAGCCGCTGCTTTTCCAAGCATTGTTCCCGCTCCTATTCGGAGTCTGGTTCCTTCTATTTCAATATATTCTGCTGATTTTCCGATTTCCAGAACAAGCCCCCGAATACCATTATCACCAACCAAAAGATTGCTTCCATTTCCAATGACTGTAACGGGAATTTGTAATTCCTCCACCTTCTGCAACACCTTTGGAATTTCCTCTATCCGAGGCATTACAAGCACATCCGCTTCTCCTCCTATGCGGAAAGTGGTATGGTTTTTCATTAATTCATTCTCCCGAATTCGTTCTTCTGGAAGAATTGTTTTCATAATTTCATATAGTGACTGACCCATTATGCTTCCTCTAAAAATGCTATATATCCTCGATATGCTTCATATAAATCTACTTTACTGATAATTTCCCACGGTGCATGCATATTTAACACTGCAACACCACTGTCAATGACGTTCATTCCATAGTTAGCCAGAATATACGCAATGGTTCCACCACCGCCCTGGTCTACTTTTCCCAGCTCCGAAGTCTGGAAGGAAATATCTTTATCATCCAAAATTTTACGCAGTGTTGCAATATATTCTGGATTTGCATCATTAGAACCGGATTTTCCTCTGGATCCAGTATATTTGTTAAATACCAGCCCTTTTCCAAAATAGGCCGTATTTTTCTTTTCCATAACGGATGGGAAGTTTGGATCAAAGGCTGCTGAGACATCAGAAGAAAGCACTTTTGAGTTTTTCAATGCTCTTCTTACTGCCAGTTCGCTATAATCTCCCATAAGATTCATAACCTCTGCCACACAATTCTCAAAAAATTTGGAATGCATACCGGAGGCTCCCACGCTTCCGATTTCTTCTTTATCAACCAATAGACATACACTGGTATATTTCGGTTTTTCTACTGGAAGCATTGCCATAAAAGACGGATATGCACAGACTCTGTCATCATGCCCATATCCCATGATCATACTTCTATCAAATCCGTAATCTCTTGCATCTCCTGCCGGAACTACTTCAATTTCTGCCGAAACAAAATCTTCTTCTGCAATATTATATGCTTCTTCTAATATAAAAAGAATATTTGCTTTTACCTTATCTTTTACTTCCTTTTCGTTCTCGTTTTCCTCCATTGGAATACTTCCAATAAGAAGATCTAAATTTTCACCCTCAATGACTTTGGAAGCCTTTTTCTCCATCTGTTCTGCAGAAAGATGAACTAAAAGATCTGTAATTCCAAAAACCGGATCCTCTGGCTTATCTCCAATATTAATTTGAACCGTAGTGCCATCTTTTTTACATACCACACCATGAAGGGCCAATGGAAGAGCTACCCACTGGTATTTTTTAATTCCCCCATAATAATGGGTATCCAGCATCGCCATCTGGGTATCCTCATAGACTGGAATTTGTTTTAAATCCAGTCTTGGAGAATCAATATGGGCTCCTAAAATATTCATGCCTTTCTCTAGCTTTTCCTGTCCTATCGTAAAAAGTGCAAGTCCTTTTCCCATGTTGTTGGCAATAACACGATCTCCGGCTTTTAAAGTGCCCTGTTCTTCAATCAGTTTATCTAAATCCCGAAAGCCTGCCTCTATAGCCTTGGCGTATAACTCACTGGCACACTCCCTCTCCGTTTTACATTTGCTGATAAATTTACGATACCCTTCAGCGAAATCAAAAACCTCATTCCGTTTTTTGCCCTTTGGGTATTTTGCCCATGCATTCTTCTTGTCCACTTTTACTGTCTCCATTTCTTTCCAACTATATTGTGGTAATTACAAAATTCTTATATTTCATCCTCTTCCTCGTTGCGGCCTTTTGATAAATTTGCCTGCACACGTCTGTATAATTCTTGAGCTGCATTGTAACCCATTTTTTTCTGCCTGTGGTTGACAGCTGCTGCTTCACAGATAACTGCCAGATTACGTCCTGGACGAATTGGAAGAGAATGGCATACCACTTTATTTCCAAGATATTCCGTATATTCTTCTTCCAATCCCAATCGATCATATTCTGCATCCTTCTTCCAATCTTCCAACTGGATGACTAAATCGATCTGCTGTTTTTCCTTAACACATTCTACACCATATAAAGTTTTTACATCAATGATTCCAATACCACGAAGTTCAATGAAATGACGGGTAATCTCTGGAGATGTTCCCATTAAGGTATGTTCATTAATCTTACGAATCTCTACCACATCATCGGTTACCAGACGATGTCCTCTGCGAATCAGTTCAAGAGCCGCCTCGCTCTTTCCGATGCCGCTTTCTCCCGTAATTAATATTCCTTCTCCATATACATCTACCAACACGCCATGGATGGTAATACATGGTGCCAGTTGCTCACCCAGAGTATAAATCAGCTCTGCAGTAAATTCTGAGGTAGAACGGCTAGTGCCCAGAACGGGTACATTATTTTCCACTGCAATCTGTAAAAAATCCTGATCTGGTTCCAAATCTCTGCAAAAAATCACACAAGGAATATCATATTTTAAAAATTCATTATACCGAAACCGTCTTTCTCCTTCACTCATTCTCTGGATATATGTGTACTCTACATTTCCTATTACTTCTACCCTGGATTCTTCAAAATGATTAAAATAACCCGTCAGCTGTAATCCTGGGCGGTTAATATCTGTAGCTATAATCTTCTTTTTCTTTAAATCCAGCTCATCTGTATAATTTTTCAAATCTAATATCTGAACGATTTTGGCAACACTGATTCCATGTTTTGAACTCATCTGTATCCCTCCCATTAAAAAATTACATATATTTTACCATATAATCATACTTTTGTGACTATCCTTTATGGAAAAAATTGTATACCTTTTCAGCTGCTGCCTGATTCATGGATTCTGTTGCAGCCAATTCGTCCAATGTGGCATTTTTAATCCTTTCCAGAGACTGGAACTGCCGCATGAGCGCTTTTCTTCTGGCTGGTCCTATTCCATCAATATCATCCAGAACAGAGTGCACCTGACTTTTCGATCTGAGACTTCTGTGATATTCAATGGCAAATCGATGGGCTTCATCCTGAATCCTGGTAATAAGCTTAAATCCTTCCCCATGTCGGTCAATAGGAATCTCTTCATTATGATAATATAACCCTCTTGTCCTATGATTATCGTCTTTGACCATACCACAAACAGGAATGGAAAGCCCCAATTCCTGTAATACTCCTTCGCAGATATTGACCTGTCCTTTTCCACCATCCATTAGAATTATGTCCGGAAAACGATTAAAACTTCCATATTCCGGATTCATTTCTTTTTCTTGTATTTCCTGCTGTTCCTGCATTCCATGAAGAAAACGTCTGGTCAGAACTTCATGCATGGAAGCATAATCATCTGGTCCCGCCACCGTTCGCAGCTTAAATTTACGGTAATCGCTTTTCTTCGGTTTTCCTTTTTCATAGACTACCATAGATCCTACTGTCTCAAACCCATTAATATTTGAAATATCAAAGGCTTCCATTCGATTCAGATTTTTCATTCCTAAAAGGCCTTCAATTTCCTTCACCGCTCCAATGGTTCTGCCTTCTTCTCTTTTTATTTTTTCTTTATCCTGGCTCAATACTAACTGGGCATTTTTCCCTGCCAGCTCCACCAGTTTTTCTTTCATTCCCTTCTGCGGAATTCGAATAGTTACTTTTTTCCCTCTTTTTTTCGTAAGCCATTCTTCTAAGATTTCCTGTTCCTCTACTGGTTCCTGGATCATAATTTCTTTAGGAATAAATGGAGTTCCGGAATAAAACTGCTTCACAAAAGTGGTAAGCACACTTGTCTTATCCTCTTCGGCGCCTACCCTTACATGAAAATGATCTCTTCCAATAATCTTACCTCCTCGAACAAAAAATACCTGTACTACTGCATCTGTATCATCATTGGCCATAGCCACGATATCCTTATCTTCTCCATCTGCATTGGTAATTTTCTGCTTCTGGGCAATCTGCTTCACACTGCCTAACAGTTCCCGGTATTCAATAGCCTTTTCAAATTGCAGTTCATTGGAGGCCTTCATCATTTTCTCTTCCAGATCTTTGATAACTGGACGATAATTGCCATTTAAGAACTCCAGTACTCTGCTTACTTTTTCCCCATACTCTTCTTTTGAAACATTTCCCTGGCAGGGAGCGTCGCACTGGTGGATATGATAATTCAGGCAGGGTCTGTCCTTTTTGATATCTCTTGGTAAATTCCTGTTGCAGGTACGAAGCTGATAAATCTTATTTACGAGATCAATGGTATCTTTTACTGCGCCAGCACTGGTATAGGGACCAAAATACCGGGATTTATCTTTTTTCATTTCCCGGGCAAAAACTACCCTTGGAAAGGCTTCTCCCACAGTCACTTTGATATAAGGATAAGTTTTATCATCCCGAAGCATGGTATTATATTTCGGACAATGTTCCTTAATCAGATTACATTCCAGCACAAGAGCCTCCAACTCTGAATCCGTAATGATATATTCAAAACGAGATATATGCTGTACCATCTGGCGCTTCTTAATTCCCTCGTCATGGCTCGGCTGAAAATACTGCCTTACCCTTTTCCGAAGGCTTCTAGCTTTTCCTATATATATAATTGTATCTGCAATATCATGCATAATATAAACTCCCGGTTGATCCGGGAGTTTACTTAATTCTTCCTGTATATCGAACATGTTATTCCTCAAAAAAAGAGTCGTCATTCACGAAATTAGTCTGTTCTGAATCTGTCTGTTCTGAATTTGTATCATCTTCCTCTGGAAGTCCTTTAATTTCCCGGAACATCTTCATGAATTCCTTACCTGTAATTGTCTCTTTCTCAAACAGGTAATCGGAGATCTTATCCAATACTTCCCGGTTCTCATTCAGCATATTGACTGCGCTATCATAACATTCATTAATAATCTGAAGTACCACACCATCAATTTCTGCAGCAGTATTTTCGCCACAAATCAAGCCTGCTCTTCCTTCCAGATACTGATTTTCTACAGTGGCCAGACACATCATTCCGAATTTGTCTGACATACCGTACATAGTAACCATAGCTCTTGCAATCTTGCTGGCATGTTCAATGTCATTTGCTGCCCCACTTGTAGCTGAGTTAAATACTACCATTTCAGCCGCACGACCAGCCATATAAGTGGTAATCTTTGCAAGAAGCTCCTCTTTTGTCTCCAGATATTTTTCCTCTTCTGGAGTTTGTAACGTATATCCCAGTGCCCCCATAGTTCTTGGAACGATGGTAATTTTCTGTACAGGTTCTGTATTCTTCTGTAATGCAGAAACAAGAGCATGACCTACTTCATGATAAGAAACAATCTTACGTTCTTTTTCGCTCATAACACGGTCTTTTTTCTCTTTTCCACCAACTGCAACCAGCTCAAAGGCATCAAAAAGATCGGACTGGTTCACGCATTTTCTACCACTCTTAACCGCATTAATAGCGGCTTCATTAATCATATTAGCAAGATCAGAACCCACCAATCCCGCTGTTGCCAGTGCCATTGCATCTAAATCTACCGTCTCATCCATCAGCACGTCTTTGGAATGAACCTTTAATGTTTCCAAACGTCCTTTCAAATCCGGCTTATCTACAATAATTCTTCGGTCAAAACGTCCCGGACGAAGCAGTGCCTTATCCAGTACCTCCGGACGGTTTGTTGCTGCCAGGATCAAAATTCCCTTAGAAGTATCAAATCCGTCCATCTCTGCCAATAACTGATTTAAAGTCTGCTCTCTTTCATCATTGCCACCGCCATAACGGCTGTCACGACTCTTACCAATGGCATCGATCTCATCGATAAAAATAATACATGGTGCCATTTTCTGTGCTTCTGCAAACAAATCTCTTACACGGGCAGCTCCTACACCTACGAACATTTCTACAAAATCAGAACCTGCCAGTGAAAAGAACGGAACTCCTGCTTCTCCCGCTACAGCCTTAGCAAGAAGGGTCTTACCTGTTCCAGGAGGTCCTACCAAAAGAGCTCCCTTTGGAAGTTTCGCACCAATTTCCTTGTATTTATTTGGATTATGAAGGAAATCAACCACTTCCTGTAAAGATTCCATGGCTTCATCCTGTCCCGCAACATCCTTAAAAGTCACACCAGTTTCTTTCTCTACATGAATCTTAGCATTGGACTTGCCTGCTCCAAAGGCTCCACCACCCATTTTTTTCATCAGGAAACCAAACAGAATCCAGATAAAAATAAATGGAATGACAAAACTTAAAATATTTAAGATCAAGGTAGATGTATTGTCCGGCACTTTTGCTGAAACTTCAATTTTCTTTCCCTCAGATGTAACAGCATTCTTTAACTCTTCTACCAAAGATTCATCATCTACATATCCAGTATAATAAGTGATCTCATATCTGCTCTTATCTTCTACCAGTGTATAATCAATCTCATAGGAATCGAATTCGACTGTTTTAATATTTTTCTTCTCCAGCTGCTCCAGAAATTCTGTATAGGTAGTTTCTCTGGAACTCATCTGAGAAAACTGGCTGCTAAAAAAAGAAACCAGAAACAGAGCAATTAGTCCAACAAGAATGAACCCCATGATCATCTGACCATTATGGTTCTTCTTTCCATTATTGTTTCCTCCATTGCCCTTATTTCCCCGGTTGTTTCCATTGCCATAATTATCATCATTATGATAAGGATCACCGTTATTATATTGATTTGGTGTCTGATTATCCATATATCCTCCATTCATCTGTATCCCATAACACAGATGCTTCTTTGTACAATATCCTTATTATATGTAAAAGCCAAACTAAAATCAACATTTACTTCGTTAAGTTTTATCGTCTTTTCTAAAAATTTAATAAACTTTTCTTCCAAAAATGTAGCATATTTTTATAGGCGGCAGTATAATAACACCTTAAAAAAATAGTTTATATACCCTAGGGTATAATAGATAAGGAGGAGAATTATGCCTGTAAAATATGTTTTCGTTACCGGCGGTGTTGTTTCGGGTCTTGGAAAAGGAATCACTGCTGCCTCTTTAGGACGCCTTTTAAAAGCCAGAGGTTACAAAGTAACCATGCAGAAATTTGATCCATACATCAATATTGATCCTGGAACCATGAATCCAATCCAGCACGGAGAGGTTTTCGTTACAGATGATGGTGCTGAAACTGATCTGGATCTTGGACATTATGAAAGATTCATTGACGAAAGTCTTACCAAACAGTCCAATGTTACTACTGGTAAAGTATACTGGTCCGTTCTTCAGAAAGAACGCCGAGGAGATTACGGCGGTGGTACAGTCCAGGTCATTCCCCATATTACCAATGAAATCAAGAGCCGATTCTACCGGAATTACACTTCTGCCGAAATGCATATTGCCATTATTGAAGTCGGCGGAACTGTTGGAGATATTGAAAGCCAGCCTTTCCTTGAAGCGATTCGTCAGTTCCAGCATGAAGTCGGTCATGAAAATGCAATTTTATGCCACGTTACTTTAATTCCATACATCAAAGCTTCTGGTGAATTAAAGACAAAACCTACTCAGGCCAGTGTAAAAGAACTACAGGGTATGGGTATCCAGCCAGATATCATCGTTTGCCGTTCCGAGGAGCCAATTGATCAGGGAATTAAGGATAAGATAGCTTTATTCTGTAATGTTCCAAGTACCCATGTATTACAGAATCTGGATGTAGAATATCTTTATGAAGCACCTCTTTTTATGGAAGAAGAACATCTCGCAAAAGTCGCCTGCGAGTGCTTAAAACTTCCTTGTCCAGAGCCAGATCTGGAGGATTGGAAGAATATGGTAGAAGCACTTCGCAACCCGAATAAAAACGTTAAGATTGCATTGGTTGGAAAATATACCGCCCTTCATGATGCATATATTTCTGTGGTAGAAGCTTTAAAACATGGGGGAATCGCGGAACGAGCTACGGTAGATCTACAATGGGTCGATTCAGAAGCAATCAATGATGATAATGCTGCAGAGGTTTTCGCAGATATACAAGGCATCATTGTTCCAGGAGGATTTGGAACAAGAGGCGTAGAAGGTATGATTTCTGCCTGCAAATATGCCCGGGAGAATAAGATCCCATACCTGGGACTCTGTCTCGGTATGCAGGTTTCCATTATTGAATTTGCCCGCCATGTGTGCGGTCTGAACAATGCCCACAGTATTGAATTGGATTCCAACACCTCCCATCCGGTCATTGCCTTAATGCCAGATCAGAACGATGTAGAAGATATTGGAGGCACTTTAAGACTTGGCTCTTATCCATGTATACTGGACAAGACCTCCAAAGCCTATGAAGTATATAAAAGTGAAGAAATTCATGAACGTCACCGTCACCGTTATGAGGTAAATAATGATTATCGGAATATTCTTACCGAGAAAGGCATGAAGCTCTGTGGAACCTCCCCAGATGGAAAAATCGTAGAAATGATTGAGCTTCCAGATCATCCCTGGTTCTTAGCAACCCAAGCTCATCCTGAATTAAAATCCAGACCTAACCGCCCTCATCCACTGTTCCACGGATTTATTGAAGCCTCTACCAAAGTAACCCGATAAAACCTCTTCATTGACTAAAAAACCAGGACTGCCTTCATAGCATCCTGGTTTTTATTGTTTCTTTAAGACCTGTCATAACAGATTTCTATTCCTTTTCTTACATCTGATGCCTTACCACTGCATATTCATCTCCTGATTTAAAGTAAGGACACTCTTTATAATTACTCTGTAAAAATCTTGCGAAATCATCCTCGTCCATATTTACAGAACAATAGTAAGCTTCATCGTCTTCATCATACTCATTATATGCACATAAATCACAACTTGCTGCCATACTCCACCTCTACACAAACTGATTTCTCTCTGGATTATATTCGTACTGAATCTGCGCCAGCTTTGCCTTGATTTCTTCTGCATCTATCATATGTGCTGCTGCTAGTTCTTCCAGACTAGAATACTTGTCTCTTAACTGGGTATTTACTACACTAAGCAACATAACTGGATCTTTTGGTAAATTCATACTGTATCCCTCTTTTCTAAATATACTTCCATTTTTAAGTAAATCTATACTTCTTTTAACAAGTTAGCAAGATATGCCCTGTAGGCCTCCTGTTCCGCTTCTGGTGCATATATTTTCACTTTGCCTCCTAGTCCTGCCAGCCAGCCGTAAAACTGACTACTGACCGCTACCGATACTCTGGCAAGCACCTGACTCTCCCCTTTCTCCCGTAAAGGCACATCCTTCCCAAATCGATCTATCAAAACGCCAGTCATAGACTTGTCTGCCAAAAGCTGCAGGGTCTTTTCTTCTCCTGCGAACATCCCGAATGTCTTCTTAGAAAAAGCTGCAATATCCATTTTTTCAAAGGCTGCTTTTCCCTGACGGGCACCCTCTATTGTCTCAATTTCAAGCATTTTATCTACTCGGTAGTGCTTCATGATTCCCGCAATTTCATCATATCCTACCAGGTAATAATTTTCATTATCCCAGGTTAAAAGCCATGGGCTGATTTCATAAAAAGCGCCCATGTTCCTAAGAACTCTTTCTTTGTGTATGTTCCAATCAAAATACAGAAAACGAATCTTCGCATTTTCAGCAATTGCTTCATGAATCACATCTACATTATAATAGATATTTTCATTTTCTGTCTTATTCCGCTCCGCCACCACTACTTGACGCTGGAGACGCTTGGCATCATTATGACTTACCAGCGTTTCCAATTTTCTAATCAAGCTTCTGGATTTCTTTGTGGTTATGAATTTTGCTGATTGAACCAAGTCTACCATAAGTTTTACTTCTGCCAGTTCAAAATCTCTGGAAGCCAAACGATAGCCGCCATTTTTCCCCCGATTCCAGATAATGTCCATTCCGAAATCCTTTAATTCATCCATGTCTCCATAGATACCTTTTCTTTCAGCCTTAATCCCGTTCTGCTCCAAATGGGCAATAATTTCCGGCATAGTAACTCCATGATTTTCATCTGTATGCTCCATTAAATACTGGGCAATGTATAACAATTTCTGCTTCTGTTTTCCCATAATCGTATCCTTCTTAAGCTTCTCCTGTTTTCATCTCAAAAAGCTTCTTTGCCAGTTCCAGCTTTCTATCATCCTGCAGACTGTTACCGAAAACCACTTTCCCTTTTGACACAGAATCATTTAACAGGGCTGCTTCCTTTAGTCTCCGTTTCATTTCTCTAGCAGTTCCTGCCCCTCCATCAAAAATCTTTACTTCTGGTCCTAAAGTCTTTTGAATCATTTTCCTTACAAAAGGATAGTGCGTACAACCTAACACAGCTGCGTCTACTTTTTCTTCTCTGAACTCATACAAAAGTTCTGTCAGATATTTCTGCAGATCTTCTCCATCCAGATCTCCTCTTTCCACAAAATCCATAAGTCCTGGACAAGGAAGGGGAATAATATCTGCCTTTTCTTCATATCGTGCCATCAGCTTTTTGAATTTTTCTTCACGAATAGTCATAGGTGTTGCCATAACCAACACCCTTGGATTTTCCTTACAGTTCACAGCCGGCTTTACCGCTGGTTCAATTCCCACAATGGGGATCTGGGGATAAAGTTCCCTAAGTTTTGCTACTGCAGCACTAGTGGCTGTGTTACAAGCAACCACTAGCCCTTTTGCCCCCTGCTCAAAAAGTTCCTCTGCGTGATCCATGGTAAGCTTCTGCACTTCTTCTTTGGACTTCGTACCATAGGGTGCATTTTTTGAATCACCAAAATAAATATAATTTTCATTTGGCATAACAGAAACCAGTTCCCGCAGTACACTGATTCCACCCATTCCGGAATCGAACACCGCAATAGGTTGCTGTTTCTTTCCTATGTATTCCAATACTTTTCCCTCTCTTTCTCTGGGATAATAAAAAGATTATTTACAACCCTTTATAATGTGTTATACTTAAAGTAATGATTATTTTAATGGAGGTGGTTTTTGTATGGCGCATAACATGAGACTTTTCGGCAACTATAAAGAATGTGAATTCTGCAAACGTCCTCTTCCCCTGGATTACGAAGAAAATTTATGCCCACGCTGTATCGAAAACCAATTGTTCCATGAAGTGAAAGAATTTATCCGTGCCAATGAAGTAAACGAATTTCAAGTCGCAGAAGAATTTCACATTCCAGTTCGCCAGGTAAAAGAATGGATTCGTGAAGGCCGGATTGAATATAAGATGCAGCCTAAAAATATTTCCACCGATTATTGTGTAAGCTGTGGGGCATCCATTGCTTTTGGTTCATATTGTTCAAAATGTATGAAACTTGCCGCCATGAACAAAGGCTATGCGATAAGTGATATCCACATGGAAGATTCCAGAATGCGTTTCCTGGATCTTGGAGATTCTTTCAAGAAAAAGAAATAAATTTCATTTTACTTTACGCAAATATGCACAACAGCCTACGCTGTTGTGCATTTTTCATTCTGTACGTTAAAGCTGCCGTGTCAAGCTTCCTCTCTCTACTCTCTCTACTATTCTGCTATTCTACTATTCTACTGTTCTGCTGTTCTACGAACTACTTTCTGAGAATGTTTGACACATACCGCATCCAGATACTTCTCGTCCGGTTCGAAGGAAATCATAATCATTCCAGCATCCTGATTTTTAACCACCATCTGATAACATGGTACTTTTTTGTCCCCAGAAGTATAATTCACTCTTTTAATGCTGGAATCCTGCTCGTATTTGTAAACGCTTCTATCTCCTGCCGGTGCAATAATCTGAACCGCTTCCATATCATATCCTTTGAGACGTTTTCTTCTGCTCTTATTCAAGATCTTCGCAAATCTTATATCTCCATCAAAATAAGAATACTCATATTCTACATTGTTAAAGAACCAAAGCAAAGCCCAGATTACAATAAAGAGAAATCCTGGCATCATAAAAATCGGGGTAATACAGGAACAAAGGATTCCAAAGATTCCCAATATCAGCATACAAATTGCAAAAATGCGGACAATCACTGGTTTCTTCTTCTCCACCAGCACAAAAACTTCAAACATATTTCCTACTCCTTTATGTATAATATGGTATTATATCCTTTTTTCAAATAGTTTGCCACAAATATTATCATTTTTTTAGAAATTATATAGATTTTTTTGAATTCGTAGATTACAATTTAGTTATCATTTTTCTATTACCGGAGGTTAATATGAAATTTCAATTTAACAAAGAATCATTAAACAGTTTTACCGGAAATATTCGCCGGGAGTGGGCCCTTACAAATGGTATTGGCGGCTATGCAGGAAGCTCTATTATCGGTGCTCATAATCGTACTCATCAAGGATACCTGATTGCCAGCCTGCATCCTCCTGTAGAACGTTATCTGGTATTTTCCAAAACCAACGAAAAAATCCTAAGTGATAAAGAATATGATCTGACCACCTGTCAGCATGCTGGAGAGGTTCTTTCCCAGGACACTATTCACCAGGAAGATCTGCCAGAAGCTTACCGTCGGGAAGATACTGTTTTCGTACCAGCAGATTTTGTGATTCGAAAACCAATCTACACTGAGGGGCAGAAATATCTGAGCTCTTTTACCTATGACGGAACTGTTACTTTTACCTATGAGGCTGGTTCTATACAGCTAAAAAAACAGATTGCTCTTGTCCAGAACGAAAACACTGTTGCCATTTCCTATGAATTTGTAAACAATGGCATGAATGCAGAAGCTGTCATTACCCCGCTTTTTAATTTCCGTGATCATAGTGGAAGCAGCAGACCAGAAGATCTGAAATTTACAATCAAAGAAACAGCCAACATTCTTCGTCTGATTCCAGAAGCAAATCCTGCCTGTGAAATTTTCTGTCAGTACAGCGAAGGCACTCTTTTAGCCAGAGAAGATCTTTATGATATTGATATGCAGCTACAAACTGAAGTAGATAATGAGACTCCTGGACTAGACTGCCACTATACTCCATATGATATCAAAATCAATCTTCCAGCAGAAAAAACCACCCGCTTTTCTTTTATATGCAGTGTGTCTACAGAAGAAAATCCTGTACCATCCAGAAAATGTACCGCTGATCTGGCCTTTGACTTAATTGCCAGCCAGAAGGAATATCTTGATCATCTTATCAAACAAGCAGATTTAGATGATGAACTGGCCCAGGCACTGGTGCTTGCATCCAATCAGTTTTTAAGTCACCGCAGCTCCACTGGCCTTAAGACAGTTCTTGCTGGACTGCCATGGTTTACTGACTGGGGTCGAGACACCATGATTGCCTTTACCGGACTGACACTGGCAACCAAACGCTTTCAGGAAGCAGAAGAAATTCTGCTTACTTTTGCAAAATATGTAAAAAATGGACTTGTTCCAAATATGTTTCCTGACAACGGACAGGCTCCATTATATAACACCGCCGACGCTTCCCTCTGGTATTTCTACGCAGTAGATCAATATTTATCCTATGTAGATACACCAGAAGCTTATGCTTTTATCCAGAAAAACATTTATCCTTGTTTAAAGGAAATCATTGCAGCATATAAGAACGGAACCGATTTCTCAATTTATATGGAAGAAGATGGACTGATTCATGCTGGCAGCGGTATCGATCAAATTACATGGATGGATGTTCGTGTCGGAGACTGGGTAGTAACTCCTCGCCATGGAAAGCCCGTAGAAATCAATGCCCTCTGGTATCACGCTCTCTGCGTCATGGCTAAATTATCCAATTACTATGGTGATGCACCAACTGAATATGTATCTCTGGCTTCGCAGGTAAAAGAATCCTTCTTAAAAGAATTCTGGAACGAAAAAGATGGTTGTCTATATGATGTAGTGGATGGAGACAATAAAGATGCCAGCATCCGGCCAAACCAGATTTATGCTGTTTCTCTTCCTAATATAATGCTGGATGATGAAAAAGCAAAACAGGTAGTTTCTATTGTAAAGGAAAAACTTTTTGCAGATACAGGACTTCGCACCCTTGCCCCAGAAGATCCACAATATCATGGAATTTACTGTGGTTCTCTTCCAAAACGAGATGCTGCTTACCATCAGGGAACTTCCTGGGCTTATCCATTAGGAGGTTTCTTCAGCGCCTACATGCGGGTAAACAATTACTCTGCTGATGCTGCAAAAGAGGCAGATACCATGCTAAATGGCATTCGCAGGCACCTTTACGAAGGCTGTATTGGTTCAATTTCCGAAATATTTGACGGAGATGCCCCTCATACCTGCCGTGGCTGCTATGCCCAGGCTTGGAGCGTTGGCGAAATATTAAGATGTTACACCCAGGATATTCTTCCACATTTGAATAAGTAACAAACCTCTTATATATCAGAAAGACTTTCACTCGTTAGTGTGACAAGGTCTTTTCTGATATATAAAAAGAGGACCGGCAAAAAAAGTTTAAAAAAATGAAACTTTTTTCTTGACACCAGTCCTCTTTTCATATATAATCTATTTTGTTGCTGATGACCAGCCCAGTTAGCTCAGTTGGTAGAGCAGAGGACTGAAAATCCTCGTGTCTCTGGTTCGATTCCGGAACTGGGCACTTATATATGCGGGTGTAGTTCAATGGTAGAACACCAGCCTTCCAAGCTGGATACGTGGGTTCGATTCCCATCACCCGCTTAAAAAAAGAAGTCTTGTTTATTCAAGACTTCTTTTTTATATTATAATACTGAACGATAAATATTTTCAACTGCATCTCCAAACATACTTTTATCAAAGGATGCCGCAATTTCTTCGCTGCGTTTTCCTGCTACTGTTCTCCATTCCGAACTTTTTAAAATTTCATCTATAGCCTCTAGAAATTCTATTGCAGAAGTGTATTCATATCCATTTTCCCCCGGATGGATAACATCCAGAAGACACATATCCTTCCGGCATAGAAGGGGCAGACCATTAGCTGCAGCTTCAATATAGGTCAGGCCTTGAGTCTCACTGGTAGAAGCACTGACGAAGACGTCTCCCAGTTGATAGTAGTCCTGCACTTCAGCCGGATCTACCATTCCGGTAAATATTACGTAGTCAGAAATTCCCAGCTCTTCAGATAATTTTTCCAATGATTCTCTTGCCGGTCCATCTCCGACAATCACGAATCGCAGATTATCATTTTCTTCTAATGCTTTTGCATATAACTCCACTAACTCTTCAAGATTCTTTTCTGTCCCCAGTCTTCCTAAATTGATAAGAACCATTTGATCGTCGGAAATCCCCAGATTCCTTCTCTTCTCTGCGCGTTCTTTCAGATCCATCCTTTTCTTATGCTGCTCCAAGCTTATTCCGCTTGGAACAACGCAAATGGTATTACCCACCCCGTATTCAAGTAACGTATCCTCTACTTTACGGGTCGGAGCAATAATCGTCTGAACATTCTTTAATCTTTTTCTAGATAATGCCCGAACGAGATAATGTCCTAAACGCTCAGAAGGAATAACATAAGTTACATAGCTCTCATATAATGTATGATAAGTATGAACTAACGGTGCATTTGTCAGCTTGGAAATACGCCGTGCAAACTGGAAACTAAAAAATTCACATTGACTATGAATAATATCCGGTTTCCATTCTATCAACTCTTTTATAAGCTTATGCCTATATGACAGTGGCATCCTTACATTAGGATAGACCCCGATTGGCATCGATCTTATATAATAGACATCTCCATCCCTATAACTGTTCATACTGTCTGACAGCGTAAGAATACGAACATCATGCCCCTTTCCTTTCAGTTCATCAAATAAATTTTTTACAGATGTTACCACACCATTTGTGGCAGTTGTATATAAGTCTGTTGTAATTAATATCTTCATAACTTTTCTTCCTCTTATGCACGCTTCAAAAACCCCTAAGATAAACGTTCACATCTGCATGCATGGTACACCAAAAAACGCTATGCACATGGACAAGCCATTTACATAGCGCTTATGTATTCTGTTACACACTCATTATGGAAGCCATACAAATCCTTCAAATTTATCATTGATTACATAATATGCTTTGTATTCTTCTGGCTTTACATAAATACTCATTGTTTTGATGCATCCAGCTCTGTGTCCTTCTGCAACGAACTGAGCCTTTACTTTCTCTTCTACGCCAGCTGCACTAATTTCTAATGTCTGATACTGAAGAACAACTTCTGTTTTTGCTTCTTCCTTTACTGCTTTCTTTGCAGTTGTTTTTGCAGTTCTTTTTGCTGGTGCTTTCTTAGCTGTTTTTTCTTCTGCTTTATCAACAACAGCATCTGCCTTTGCAGCAGTCTCAGCGACTTTTGCAGATTCCTTTGCTACTTCTGTTTTTACTTCTGCGGTCTTTACCTCAGTTGCTTTTGCTTTTACTACTTTACTTGCCATGACGATTCCTCCCCGTTCTTTACTACTGACATACTAAAAAATTCTCAATTGCAATTAAAGCTTCCTGCTCATCCTTGCCTTCTGTAACAATGTTAATTGACATTCCTTCACAAGGATTGAAAGCCATAATTCCCATAATACTTTTTGCATTAATGCGACGGTTTTCACTTTCCAATGTAATCTCACTGTCAAAACGACAAGCTACCTGAACCAATTCCGCAATAGGATTCTCATGTCCCTGAGTCACATCAGATACAACAATACTTTTCCTACTCATTATGCTCTCCTTTTTCGTCCCACTATAAATACAATTTGAAATATAACCTAAATTTTATCATAATGCAATAGATGAAAAAATTTCTGTTAAAGTTTCATGATAAACTAAAAAAACACTTTTCTTTATTGTTCAATTTAACAATGATTTTACAGGTAAGTTAAAAAAACATTGCCCGCAGATGAAAACCATTTTTCCGCATCTTCATAACTTAATGACTTTGTTCCCTTTGCATTAAAATCATAATAGTATATTTTATTAGAAGAATATCCAGTAATCAGCACTGCATCTTTTGAACCTGTCATAGCAAAAACTGGACTGCCACAGCTTACATAATACAGTACATCTTCTACCTTGCATCCTGTCAGTTCCAAGACCATCGAATCGTTTAATGTACTCTCTAAAATATCTTTTGGTGTAGTACCCAATTCTGCCAGATCTGTGACACTGATTTCTTCTCCCTCTCGCATCAGCATGGCACTGACACATTTTGAAATGGTAGTTCCATTTTCATCGGCTGGGCTGACTTTAATGTTAGAAAAAGCTGTCTGAGAATTTTTTCTCGCCCGTTTCCACAAATATGACATATTATTATCTACTACAACTCCCAATTCCTTATTGGCACACTGAATGGCTTCCGTAATACTGTTCGTTGCCAGACGTATTTCCCCTTTTACGTGAACATAGAACCGTTCTTCTTCTCTAGTCCAATCTACTTCTATCTCTTTAGGTTCTTCTGTTACTAGTTCTTTAGGGATGATCATTTTAACTTTTACACTCTTTGGTTTCTTGGAAGTAGTAAGTACATACTGAGTCTCTTTCACATCTGTTACGATAGATTTAATTCTGACACTTTCTTCTGCGTCTACCTCATGATTCATAATGGTGTCTGTTCCACTCATTACATACTGACCATTTTCTGCTATTGCCAGATTCACATTAATAATATAGTCTTCCACCTGAATTCCCATAATATAATGTCTCTCCTTCTGGTACGTTTTAACAATTGTATTACTTTGTTCTTCTACTTCCATAATACGGATGCTATCCATTGGAAACTGCATATTTCCAGCTCCATTGGCCATGACTTTATCAGACTGGGCGGCTCCATAGATCAGGTCCTCCTGTATAAATCCCAAAGGGCGGATATATCGGGTAGCATCTTCCTTTACCTGAGATACATGATTTGTTTTAAAATCCATGATAGAAAGGGAATTGCTGCAATACTGCTGATCCGGTTCTACCCATGCCAAAAAGCGATTGGACTCCGAAATTGCATAACAGCCTTGTGTAAGCCCTTCTACAACTAGTTCTATTTCCAGGGTATTTAAATTAATGCAGATAATATTTCCTGTCATCATTAAGTATAATTCCCCAGCCTCGTTTTCATACATGAACTGACCCATTTCAGCTTTTAACATTTCGTAGGATTGCGTTGACGGAATGAATACTTCCTCTTCCAAGGTGTGAGCGAGGCCATCATAATGATAGACCGCCATTCCTACTTCCCCTTCATGGATTCCACGGTTCATATATCCATATACAATAAAATCTATACTTCCTGCTTCATCCACCCGAATAATTTTAATGTCATGCTGATCCCAGTTTTCTCTGGCTCCAATTCCTTCTGACTCCAGGAAACTGAATACTTTCACAATTTTTTCTCCATTTACATTATAACACCATAACTCCCCTTCCTGAACAAAGCATAATACATCTTTAGCCTCACTGGCTTTGTATTCCACCTTTCCGTCCCGGATTCCCAGAAGAACATTAGAGCCCTCCTGTAAAAAAGCATTTTCTCCACGAAATATCTGATTCATGGTTCGTTCAAAATTAAGCACATACATTCTTGTACCTGTTAAACGCAAACGATAATATTCTTCTATATTATAGTATTCTGTTTCTCCAGTATCATTCACGGAAGTCAAAATATATTTTAAAATAACCACATTATAAGAATCATTAATTTCTTTAAACGCTACGGTTGGTTCGCTTTGCTTTTCTCCTTCAAAATCAGCCCAGGTAATCTGGTTCAAGGTACAGGTCAAGTCCACATAATTTAAGGTAGTAGCATCTCCAGTCGCCGGATCCATATAGGTTGGAATAAAAGTATCAGCATCCTCCCGGAAGGTGTAATCATGGAATTTTAAAGCAAATTCCATACACTCCTCTGCGCTGCATATTTCTGTCTGTATTAACCGAGTATAGTAATAGATCTCTCTGTCCCCAGAATATAATTTGATGACCAGATTATATTCCTGATCCTGAGTCAAAAGATTCTGCATCTGCAAAACGGCATTTATTCCCTGCTTGTCTGTTGTATAATCAGTAACTTCACTTTCGGCCACCAGTCTTTCTCCATCCAGACTTCGAATTTCATAGGATATTCCATCGATCTTTTCTCCGTAAGAAGAGATTCGCAGATTTAAAAGTCTGTCATTTTTAATCGGAGTAATCGTATCTCTCATTGCCGTAATGTCCATAGCATTTACATATCCATGAAGTTCATTTACCTCTATATCATCATACACAAAACACAGTACTGGAAGACTGGCTTCCTGCATACTTTCTGTCATATCTTCATTACTCTGATTTGTGAGTACACTGAAAAAAATCAGTGAAATTATAAAAACAGTCATCATTACAACTGACTTGATTACATTCTTTTTCATCATGTACCTCTTGCAAAAAAATTTTACAAACTGTTTCGTTCTTATAATAACAGGAAGTCCATAAGACTTCCTGCTTCTTCTTTGCACTTACCACCAGCGATGGCAGCGTCTGTGTCTACATCGTCTCCTATACACTTCATTCTGGAACATAATTCCTAATGTCCCACACAACCAATCATTGTCGCAGCCCCTTCTGGACTGAATCGATACGTCAGAGGATTTCGGTAGAATAAATCCCTCTGGCGGCACTAACGAAAAATCGTTTCTGGTAATATTTCTCTGTGCGTTCGCTTCTCTCTCTTTAAAATATTCTGGAAAAGCAGCTCTACATTTTTCATAGACCCGTTCCATTTCCTGATTCATCATATATACATCAGGATCTTCATCATAGATTCGACTGCCCTCAAATTCCAGTTCATCACAATGTTTCTCAATAACTGGAAGAAACAGCTGTACCTCCTTTGGATAAAGCTGTTTCATCCTGTCCATGTCCTTCTCATATTCCATTTCCATTAAGTAAAGATTCTGCATGGGATATGTCATATAAAAAGGAATCTTACTTTCCATCTGATCCATCATATCGATATTATAATGCCCCTCTTGTTCATTACTGTATGATATGCAGACTTTATTATTTGTTTCCTAGTGGACGAACTACAATCTGTTTATAGGCCTCATAACCATCATGAACAACCTCTGTTACCAGATTACCCTGCTCATCTTTTGAGAAATGATATAAAATGTATTTTCCATTCTGATACTCATAATCCGTACCATTATCCCGGAAATGCTGGTATGTTCCTGCTCCCGGAGTGGTCAGAAGATATAATGTATTGTATGGTTGCTCTCCAACGTACTGAACGCAGTCATACATTGGAATGATACTTCCAGCCTTTATATAAATCGGGCAGACATCAATTGGGGCATCCCGAAGAATATACTGACTGCCTTCCACTGCTTCTCCTGTCCAATAATCATACCAGGTTCCTTCCGGCAGATAGACCATCTTTTTATCCGCTCCCTGTTCTAATACTGGTGCCACTAAAATATTTTCTCCTACCAGGAACTCTCCGTTCATATTGTGGGTATTCTTATCGTTCGCATAGTGAAGCACTAATGGACGCATAACTGGAAGTCCCGTCTTCTCTCCCTGATAAAAGAGATCATACAGATATGGCAGGAACTGATAACGCAGTTCGATATACTTTCGGTTAATATTTATAACTTCTTCTCCAAACTGCCAAGGTTCCTGTCGTCTACCTCCTTTTGCAGAATGATTACGGAACAATGGAGAAAATACGGCAGCTTCTATCCAACGGGATAACAGTTCCGGTGTCGCTTCTGCACCAAATCCTCCAATATCGGTTCCAGCAAAAGAAAATCCGCTCATTCCCAGGTTACAAAGCTGTGGCACCAGCATCTGCAAATGAGACCATAAGCTCTGGTTGTCTCCTGTCCATACCGTAGAATATTTCTGGGTTCCAGCGTAACAGGCTCTTGTAATTACAAATGGTCTTTTCCCTGTCAGATTCTGTAATCCTTCAAAAGTGGACTTACACATATAATGACCATACACATTATGCATTTCTGCGTGGTTCGTGGTACGTTCTTCATCATGGAACACCACGTCTAATGGAAGTTCACCTTTGAAACTTGCCGGCTCATTCATATCATTCCATACACCACATACTCCCATATCAGTCAGGAATTTATGATGATCCCCCCACCATTTTCTAACTTCCTTCCGACCAAAATCCGGATAATGGGATTCTCCTGGCCACACCTCATTTACATAAACATTACCTTCAGTGTCTTTTGCAAAATAGTCATTTGCCAAGCCTTCCTCATCCATGAAATATCCGGATTCTGCTTTTGTTCCCGGATCAATAATGGTTATTGGTTTAAATCCCTTCTCTTTTAGTTCTCCGATCAGTTGACCCTTTTCTTTATATTCTTTTTCATCCCAGGTAAACACCTTGAAATCTTCCATGTAATCAATATCAAAATGAATAACATCGCAAGGAATCTGCAATTCTCTGTATTTTCCTGTTACTTCTTCGATATCTTCTGCACATTCATAGCCCCATCTGGACTGCTGATATCCTAAGGTCCAAAGCTGTGGCAAAGGTGTCCGCCCAGTAAGATAGGTATAATTTCCAATGACCTCAGCCATGCTGTTGCCACCCATGAAATAGTAATCTAAATTTCCGTCATCAGCCCCATAGAAGAAGTAGTCCTGAGACTCTTTTCCCAAGTTAAAGCAACTTCTGAAGGTATTGTCAAAAAACACACCATATACGCCCTGCTCCTTTAAACAGATTAAAAATGGAACAGATTTGTATAATGATCGATAATCTTCATTATGAGCCTGTGGAATATCAGAATTCCAGTTAATGTATTCATAGCTTCTCTTATTTAAGAAACCACTCTTGTCTCCCAGTCCATAGAATTTATCCTCTTTGTCCAGCTTCATCATGGTCATGAGGGGATAGATTTCTCCAGTCAATTTAGAAATATCATGACCTTCTGACTCTAAAAGGCGGATAGATTTCTGACTTAATTCCATGCCCTTTTTACGCTCTCCATGGTACTCCTGCATAAGAGGTGTTCCATCTGCTTTGTAAAAATCAACAGAGAAATTTTCTCCCACAACTGCTTTTAACTTTGAAGTAGTAAGAATAATTTTTCCATCATCCTCTGCTACATTCCATTCTACAGGCTGAGTTTTATCGCCCTCAATTGCCTTGGAGTAATGATTCTTTTTCCAACATGGAACAAATACATTAATAATATCTTCTTTAATTACAGACAAGATTGCCTGCTGTTTCTCATAGGAAAGAATTACCTGATTTATATTTTTTTCCCACGACAATAGTTTCCCAAATTCCATAAAACCCTCCTAAATTTTTGTAAATAGTAATGTAAAAATTGATGTTTCCATTTGAAGCAGTAAAAGACCAATGACTAGAAGAACCAATCCAATCAATGCTTTTGTTGTCATTTTCTCTCGTAAGAATAAGCAGGAAAAAATGGAACTGAATACAATTGACAACTGCAAAATTAAAGCCAATATATAATTACTTCCTGTTATCTTACAGTGATAATAAAACCAGAATGCTCCTGCCGCTGCCAATGCTGACAGACATAAAAAGATTCCTTCCAGGAAACTCACTGCTTTAAAATTATGATGCCCGCCTGTTACAAGCACAATAATCCAGATCACAATGGTTGCAATTACGATCTGAATTCCCCAGGACAAATACGTATTGACTCCTGAAACTCCATATCGTGTTAGGATTCTTGCCAGGCAGTAAAATCCTCCTGCCAAAAGTCCCTGCCACAGCCAGACATAACCGCCATCTCTGCCGTTACTTTTTGTAATCATAAGGACTGCACCAATGATTACAAAAATAATAGCTACGTACTGGTCGATTCGGATTCCATCTCCAAACAACCATCTGGAAAGAAGAATGATTGTCACTAATGTAATTCTACCTATTGGAGTGATTTTTAATGCTTCTCCACATTCCAAAGCATGACACAAACAAATCCAGGAACCACCCAAAGCAGCTCCTGAGAAAATAAGAAATATCCAGCTTCGACTTCCAATACTGCTGATTCCACTGCCTACTCCCAGATAACGAACCAGACCACACGCCAAGAACATAATTGCCAGTGACCAGATTCCTGCTGCTAATTTATATCCACTTTTGCGGTTTCCCAATTTTAACAGACCTGCAACACATCCTCCTAAAATCGCTGCGATCCATGCATAAACATACCAAATCATGTTATTCCTCTATTAATCCTTTGATTCAGAAAAAGGCTGTGCTCTGTAAGCAGTTCACAGCCTTTATGTATTTATCTTCCAAAATAATCATCAATTCCATCTGCAATGCCCTGTACCATTTTCTTCTGGTACGCATCATTCTGCATATTGATATCATCTGATTTATTGGTCATATATCCCATTTCCAGAATCGTGACCGGAACAGTACTCCAGTTAATTCCTGTCATGGTATCGGATGTCTGACATCCTCTATTTTTCATTCCTGTTGCATTACAGTATGCGCTTAGTACACATTTGCTCAATTTCATGCTGGAATCTGCCAGATTCGCCACATAAGAATTAGATGATGAAGGCGACAATGTCAGTGCACCATTAACAGAAGTATTCTCAATTCCATTTCCATGGAGGCGAACTGCGATATCTGCATTGACAGAAGATGCATACTGCGCTCTTTCTTTGTTACTAATGTTCACATCATGGGTAGTACGGGTCATATAAACCGTATAACCACGACTCTTTAATTCTGTTTCTAACATAAGGCCGATCTCTAAAGCCAGTTCATATTCTGGAACGCCTGTCGTCCATCCTGTAGTTCCACCGGTCACTCGTGCTTTCATTGTGGAGGAACCAGGTCCGTTTGGTTCCTTGCTACTGTCTCCCTTTCTCTGATGCCCTGGATCAATAACAACTACTTTTCCTGCTGTGGTTCCACTCTGGCTGGAAGAATTATTTGCTCCAACTATGGATGTATTCTCACCGGCACCATTCTGACTGGTACTCTCTGCCCCAGTAGCAGTTTCACCAGTGGTCTCAGTTACTGGCTTTTTTTTTAAAAGGTCAGAACGGATATAACCGGTATGTCCATCATACTTTACTTTTGCCCAGCCATTTTCTACCGATACCATCTCAACCACCGTTCCCTGATTCAGTCCAATAATAACTTCACTGGTGGTATTCGGTGCAGTACGGAAATTAACATTTACAATAGTCACCCACACATATGAGTTACTTTCTGACTGCTCTGACTCAGAGTTCTGGCTTTCCGGTTCCTGAGAATTCTGTAGCTCAGTCTCAGAGGATTCCGTTGATTCTGGCTCAGTTGATTCCGTTGTCTCTGTCACTTCTGTTTCCTGGGTATCCGTCAGCAGGCTGTCCTGTATTTCAGATTCTTCCTTTTGGCTGTCCTGAGATTCCTGACTTACCTGAGACTCAATCTGAGTCTGAGAATCTTTCTCTTCCTTTCCACCAATCTTCTTTGAAACCAAAGACGCAGCAAACACAATAAGTCCGATTAAAACAAGTATAATTGCCGCAAAAATAATTCTTGCAATAATAACTTCTTTTCTGTAGCTTTTTTTCATGATTTTCTCCCTTAGTATATATAACACTTTATTCTTCTTCGTGCGTTACTTATACTTTATCATGCTACGGTGGAAAGTCAAATAAAAATATTCTTAATTTGTGATGGTTATTTTATCCAAAATGCCTGTAAGATGGGCAATTACTACCCCATAATTAGTCATTGGTACATGCTGTTCCTTTGCCCGTTCAATCCGAGACAACACGTAAGTTCTGTTGAACATGCAGGCGCCGCACTGGATCACCAGGTCATACTCTGTGAGATCCTGTGGAAAATCTGTTCCGCTGACATGCTCCACCTGTAGTGTATTTCCGAATCGTTTTTTCAACATAGCAGGAATCTTTTCTCTTCCAATATCCTCTGTCAATGGTGCATGAGTACAACATTCTGCAATCAGCACTTTTGATTCTCCGGTTAAAGAATCAATTGTTTTCGCTCCTTCAATATAATATGGCAGATCTCCTTTATAAGCCGCAAAAAGTACAGAAAAAGAAGTCAGCATACTTTCCTTTGGTTTGTGTTCATATACATAGCCAAATACCTGGGAATCCGTAATAATCAGCTTAGGCGTTTGTTTTAATATAGAAAGCATAGGTATGAACTTATCTGTGGTCACACTTGCCACAAGGCATTTTTTATCCAGCAGTTCTCGGATGGTTTGCACCTGAGGAAGGATCAATCTGCCCTTTGGAGCCTGAATATCCTGAGGCATAACAAGGAGCACCAAGTCTTCTTCTGACACAAGATTTCCAGTAATATAGTCATTTCCATAGTTTTCTGGTATGAGCCGGGCAAGTTCTTCTTTTACCGCCTCTGAACCTTTTCCAGTCACTGCACTATAGAGAATCACTGGATTTTTCCACTGCTTCCTTAAAACGTCCTTATACACTGCTTCCTGGCTTTCGCCTAGCATATCTGTCTTACTTAAAATTACCAGTACAGGTTTTTTCTTCTCTTTAAAGTACTCACACCATTTTTTCTCTTTTTCCAGAGAGGAAAGCCATTCTTCTTCGTTCATTTCCTCCACTGGGACAGAGATGAGCAATATGGCAATGTCTGTTTTTTCCGCCACCAACCGGGTCTTTTCCATACGAAGTTCTCCCAGTTCTGTTACATCATCAAATCCTGCCGTATCAATGATGACGCAAGGTCCCAAAGGATGAATTTCCATTGGCTTATAGACCGGATCTGTGGTAGTTCCTGCTACCTCTGCCACAATAGATACCTGTTGTCCGGTAAAAGCATTGATAAAAGATGATTTCCCACTGTTAGTCTTTCCAAAGACTCCAATATGCAGTCTGTTTGCAGATGGTGTTTCATTCATGTTTGCCATATGATGTCCTCCCTGTCTACGAAAATGTCTTCGTCTGACTTAAAATTTCCAACAATTTTCGAAAGAAATTAGAAACGAAAATCTCTCTTTCCCTCTCCGATATCATGGATATGTTCATAAGCAGTCTGTTTTACTTTCGGATTAGTGATTTTTTCCAGTTCCTTATCAATAAGTGCCAGACCTTTCGTTCTGGTTTCTTCTCCTGCATAGTCTTCCAGATATTCTTTTAAAGTCATTAACGCATTTGGATGACAGCAGTTTAAAATCTGCATGTTCTTACATAATGCCATGAAACGATCTCCGGTTCTTCCTTCTCTGTAGCAGGCCGTACAGAAAGATGGAATATATCCTAAGTCAATGAGCCAGTCTACCACTTCATCTAAAGAACGCTGGTCACTGACATCAAACTGTGCAGAATTATCTTCTTCTGGTTCCGGCTCTGCATATCCACCTACACTGGTTCTTGAACCACCGCTGATCTGAGAAACTCCAAGCGGCAATACTTTTTCTCTGACAGCCTGAGATTCTCTAGTAGAAATAATCATTCCTGTATATGGAACAGCTACTCGAATGAGTGCACAGATTTTTGCAAAAATATCATCACTGATTCCGTTGTCAAACTGATCCGGATCGATATCATCTGCTCTCTTGATTCTTGGTACGCTGATAGTATGAGGTCCAACTCCATGTACTGCCTCAAGATGTTCTGCATGCATTAAGAGTCCTGCAAATTCATAACGATACATTTCCAATCCAAATAATACCCCAAGACCTACATCATCAATTCCACCTTCCATGGCACGGTCCATAGCTTCTGTATGATATGCATAATCATGCTTTGGTCCCGTTGGATGAAGTTCTTCGTAACTCTTTTTGTTATAGGTCTCCTGAAAAAGGATATAGGTTCCAATTTCTGCTTCTTTTAATTTTCTGTAGTTCTCTACGGTAGTTGCTGCAATATTTACATTGATACGACGGATTGCTCCGTTTTTATGTTTGATTCCATAAATCGTCTTGATACTTTCTAAAACGTAATCAATCGGATTATTTACCGGATCTTCTCCCAACTCAATAGCCAGACGCTTATGCCCCATATCCTGTAATGCAGTAACTTCTTTTACAATTTCTTCCTGTGTCAGTTTCTTTCTTGCAATGTGTTTATTTTTCAGATGATAAGGGCAATAAACACATCCGTTTACACAGTAATTGGAAAGATAAAGTGGTGCGAATAATACAATACGGTTACCATAATAATCTTCTTTTATTTTCTTAGCCAGGTCATATACTTCCTGAATCTTTTCTGGAATCTCACAAGCCAGCAACACAGATGCTTCTCTGTGATTTAATCCTTTCTGTAACTTTGCTTTTGCAATGATTTCATCAATTAATTCCACGTTGTCTTTGTTGGCATCTGCATAGGCAAGAGTCTCCATAATCTCCTCGTCAGAAATAAATTCCTCTGCTTTTAATGATTTTGCGTTATACATAATTTCCTCCTATATATATATATTGATTTTAGGTGATTGCGAAATTTTTTCGCCCCTTATCATACTTCATTTGTGCGTTCCAATTATTTCTTTTCTCGCTATGCCAAAATGCTGAAATTCCATAAGACTTCCTGCCGCTGTATGAGATTATTTTAGTCTTCCCAAGCTTCGAACAATCAGCGGCTTAGTGTTCGCGTAGAAAGCAATCACCATTTAAGGAATTTCGTGTTCCTCTTACGCGTGCGGGCGAACAAAACTGAATGGTGCAGGGCAACTGTTTGAGCACATAAACTTCTTGCTTCCAATGAACATAAAGCGAGTTTTGCCCGCACCATTCTCATAGAGACTTTGTGAGAACGCACGCTTAGAGGAACTAGAAAGTTCTTAAGGTGAGCTTTCCCGCGGACACTAAGCCGCTGATAGTCGAAGGAGTGGTAAGACAAAAAACAGCCAACGGCAGGAAGTCTTGGAATTTCTGGCATTTCGTCATAATGCTTTGAAAAGAAATTCTTGGAATGCACAAATGCTAATGTATTATGAAACTCTGGCGAAAGAAATTTCGCAATCACCTAATATATTGATTTTTGAAAATGAATAATTGTTATCTGTAATCTCCCCGGTCAACTACCACCTGATATCCGATACTTTCCATGCGCCTCTGCATACAGTATCGGCACTCGGCAGCTTCGTCTCCCGTGCAGATTTTATTGTCGTATAATTTGTATTTCTCCCGAACTGCCACAGGGGAAAGATTCGGCATTACTACATTGGCTCCTGCCTGAATTCCCTTCTCTCGCCCCAGAGGATGAATCGTTCCAAGCGCCGTGGTAGAAGGCAATAGAACATGGGGATGAATCAATCTGATAATGGAGAGAAGTTTCAAGGTCATTTCCAAGGTTCCTGCTGTTTTCTGTGCAAAAGGCGTATCTTTCTGTGGGATAAAAGGCCCGATTCCCACCATCTGAGGCTGCAATTCTTTGATAAACTGCAGATCCTGGTATAGGGTTTCAGGTGTCTGTCCCGGAGATCCTACCATAAATCCACAACCCACCTGATAGCCAATTTCTTTTAAATCTCTAAGACATTGTTTCCGGTGTTCTAAAGAAAGTTCCTTGGGATGCAGCATTCTGTAATGGCAATCATTTGCGGTTTCATGGCGCAAGAGATATCGGTTGGCTCCCGCTTCGAAATACCGCCTGTAGCTTTCCTTTTCTTTTTCTCCAATAGACAGGGTAATGGCGCAATCTGGATAGTTCCGCCTTATTTCCGAAACAATATCACAGATCACATCATCCGTAAAATATGGGTCTTCCCCGCCTTGTAGCACAAAAGTCCGAAATCCCAGTTCATACCCATTTTCACAGCAGGAAAGAATTTCTTCTTTGCTTAACCGATATCGGTCTGCGTTTTTGTTGCTTCTTCGAATTCCACAGTAAAAACAGTCATTTTTACAATAATTCGTAAATTCAATAAGCCCCCGGATAAAAATATTTTTTCCATAAATTTCTTCTGCTGTTTGGGCAGCGGCATCATACAGCTGCTGTATCTTCTCCTGATTGGTTTCTGAAAGAATCTGTTTCAACTGATCTAAGGTAATATTCTGTTTTTCTTTGATTTCCTGAATAAGTTCTGTCATCGTCTTTCCTGCCAATTTTATTTCCTATTTTACATCTGAATAAATGGTCTTTGCGCTGATTCCTTCCAGCTTTCCAATCTTTCCTGCCAGAGTATTAATCGCATCCTGCGGCGCGTCAATGGCAACGCTGATAATATTTACATTCCGTTTCTCATATGGCAGTCCCATTCTGCCAATAATGTATGGTCCATATTCATGGAGCAGATGATTCAGTTCTTCTACCGAGTCTGGATCTTCCACGATAATTCCAATTAAAGCTACTCTTGTGTTCATATACATTCCTTTCTCACAAAAAAAAGCCGCAAAGATACTGCGACTCTTAACTCTCCGATGCTTTCTCCTTACAAAATGGTTCTCTGTTTGGAGTCAGAATCACTATATTTATTTTATCATGTTTAAATATGCTTTTACAACGAATATCCTTGTATTTTTGCCAGTACAAGAAGCAGTGCCAGAAACAGCAGATTAAGCAGTGTAAAAAGTCGGAAGTATTTTCCTTTTTCTGCATTATATGTATTTGCAAACTGCTTATAAGAAATCAGGCTTGCCATGGAAGCAATCAGAGTTCCTAGTCCCCCCAGATTCACTCCCGCCAACAGCGCATTGTAATCATCCGTAAAAGAAGATAATAACAGGGACGCCGGAACATTGCTTACTACCTGACTGGACAAAACTCCTGCCAGAAGCTCTCTGCCTGATACTACCTGTTCTAAGGTTTCTTTAAATACAGGAAGTGTTCCCAGATTACCAATAAAGATAAAAAAGCAGATAAACGTCAAAAGTAAACAATAATCAACCTGACGTAGTATTTTTCGTTCCATAAAAAAAACTAACACAAGAACAATTCCCAAAACAGCATAGAAAGGAACCAATCGAAGTACCACACAAAGTGCCAACACAAATAAAAGCAGATAGACTCCGATGTTTCGCCTTTCTTTTTTCTCAAACTGTCTTCTACTTTCATCCAGGTTCTCACCTGTCAATTCCTGCATTTTGCCTGGAACAAACAGCAGACAAAGCACCAGGAGAGCTCCAGAAGCTGCTGTAAAAGGAAACATGACCTTAATAAACTCGTCCATTTTATATCCACCCAACTGATAAAGATACAGATTCTGAGGATTTCCAATTGGAGTCAGCATACTGCCAAGATTTGCTGCAATCGTCTGCAGAACAATAACAAATGCTGCCAATTCTTCTCTATGGGACTGTTTTAGTACATAAATTGCAAACGGCACAAATGTAATCAATGCCACATCATTGGTTATGAGCATGCTTAAGAAAAAGCACAAAAATACTAACACCGCGCATAACTGCCAGACTTTCTTTGTCTTTTTCAACAGAAAATTGCCAATAGAAGCAAATAATCCATTTTCCTTTAACCCTTCCATAACGATCATTAAGCTAAGCAGAATTCCCAAAACCCGCCAGTCTATATAATCTATGTATGTATAAGACGGCTTCACAAAGAAACAGGAAATAACCGCCAATACAAAAGCTGCCACAAGTACCACTTCTTTTTTAAAAAAATCGATTACTTTTTTCATTATTCTGCCTCATCTTGTGTTTTATTTTCTTCCCCAGAAATCAAATATCCTTGAGCATCAAAAGCAATTCCAAATTCTTTTGAATATTTGTTTAAATTTGTGATAACAGACTCTGCCTCACTGCCCTCTAAAATTTCCGGACAATAATCATTTTTGCTGGTAGAGGAAGATAACCGGCATGGAATGGCCCGGATGGCAAATGGATCAACCTCTAAAACTCCATCTACAAAACGGAATGTCTGCTGAAAAATCATGGAATCCTTATCTGCCGGATTTTTACTTCCTCCATAACAGAAATTTCCCATACTGTATACAATGTACTTTCCTTTGTAACACTCGATTCCCTGCAATACATGAGGATGACAGCCTACCACCAGATCATATCCCTGATCAATGCACCATCTGCCCATGTCATACTGATCCTGCTCAATCTCATGAACCTTATCTCCACCCCAGTGAGTGCAGGCAATCACCAGCTCTGCCCCCTGTTCCCGAAGCAGATTTAAGCCTTCTTCCAAATAGGTATAGACGCTTTTCCCTTCATAATATTCATTGACAGAGACAAAACCAATCTGAATTCCTTTCGTCTCATATAATCCATAATGATCTCCCCATGTACCACTGATGGCATATTCAATTCCTGCGTTTGTGAGAGTGGAAATGGTATCATTTACCCCATCCTGCTGATAATCCATAATGTGATTATTTCCCAAGGTAGCAGCTTCTACGGAAGCCCCTGTCAGAATCTCCACATATTCAGGCCTTCCCTTGTGGTTCCATTCTTTTGTTGTCCGAATATTATCAGAATTAGTCAAAGTTCCTTCAAAATTGATAATAGTAAAATCATCTTCCTCAAAGACTGATTTCACGTTCTGAAGAAAATAATCTTTTCCATATTTATCATAATACTCATGAAAAGAACCGCCATAGGAAGTTTTCTGATTCGTTCCTAATGTCACATCACCTACTGCACTGATGGTGATTTCTGTAATAACAGGTTCTGGCTCCTGAGATTCAACTTCCGTTCCTCCTTGAGCATCTTCTGTTTCTCCTTGAACATCTTTTGATGTTTCTTCTGTATTCCCCTGAATTCCAGTTTCCATTTCTGTCTGCAGCTGCCCTGTTTCATGGGATGGAGTTCCACAGGCAGCAAACGCCATCATAAGAATTACACCTGATAAAAATGCGCTTTTTTTTCTGTTTAACATTTCCTTACTCTCCTTTATGAACTCCCGAGTTACTCATCCTTTTTCGATAAGGGAAGGGTAAAAATAAATTCCGTTCCTACCCCTTCGGTACTTACCACATTAATATGTTCGTCGTGAGCCTGAATAATTTCTCTTACAATCGCAAGTCCCAACCCCGTACCCTTTTTGTCTTTTCCTCGGGATAGATCAGTCTTATAGAAACGTTCCCAGATTTTCTTAATGCTATCAGCTGGAATACCGATTCCAGAATCCTTTACAGAGATCAGGACTTTTTCGTTTCGTATATTTGTTTCAATTTTTATAGCCGTATTGGTATTGGAAAATTTGGTGGCATTATCAATCAGATTGTAAAGCACCTGCTGAATTTTAATCATATCCGCTGTAACAAAAAGTTCTTTCCCAGTCAAAAAAAGATCAAAAGTAAGCCCTTTTTTTCCGCAGGTTCCTTCAAATGTTCGAATCGTAGTTCTTATCATCCGGTTAATGTCAAAATCTGCAATATCCAGCCTCATTCCCCGATGACCGAACTGGTTGAGATCCAAAATATTCTGAGTTAGCTTATTCAGCCGCTCTGTTTCGAACAGAATGATTTTTAAATATTTTTCCTGCATCTCCACTGGAATCGTCCCATCCAGCATGGCTTCTATATAACCTTTAATCGAAGTAAGCGGAGAACGAAAATCATGAGAAACATTGGATACGAATTTCCGCTGATCTTCTTCTAGAGTATTTAATTCCTCTGCCATATAGTTCATGGTGTTAGCAAGATAACCAATTTCATCTTGGGAATGCACCTCAATCCGCTGATCAAAATTTCCTTTGGCATACATCTTTGCGACCTGGGAAATTTTCATCAACGGACGGTAAACAAAATACGCCAACAAAAGAATCATTACCAATGCTATTATGACAATGATTGATACCGCCAAAAAATTTATATTGATATATCCGTTGGCAGTATGATCAATAATTTCTAAAGGTTTATGTATCAGCACATAACCTCTTACTTTATAATTAATGGTTATGGTAGAAAAAACCGAAAGTACATCCTTGTTAAAATGCCCATAAAAATCTCCAGTCTGATAGAAAGCATTTCCAAAATGGGATATATCAAAATCTGCTAACTGAAGATATTCTCCCTCTGTTGCCCGAGCAGCTACAGAAGCATCCTGGGAATTTAACAAAAGATTCCCATTTGTATCCATTACCCAGATTTCTGCGGACAAATACTTAGAAACCGCTTCTATCTGACTCTGCACATCTTCCAGCGTCACTTCACTGTTAAAATAATTCGCCGCATAATCAGAAGCCATCAGCGTGGATTCCCTATATAGAGCCTGAGCTTCATTTTCCCGACTCTGCTTCGTGGTCAGTGACTGTGTTACTGTACATAACACCAGAAATGCAATCATTCCATATACCACATATCCTAGGATAAACTTGGCATATAATTTTTTTTTCATTATTTTACCTCGAATTTGTAACCGATCCCCCAAACAGTTGCGATCTGCCAGGTCTCATGGTCTTTAATTTTCTCACGGAGTCTCTTTACATGTACGTCAACAGTTCTGGTATCTCCGATATATTCATAGCCCCAGATATGATCTAAAAGCTGCTCCCTGGTAAATACCTGATTTGGAGAAGATGCCAGAAAATATAACAACTCCAGTTCTTTTGGCGGCATGTCAATATTTCTGCCCTGATACATAACAGAATAATTGGACAGATTTACCACCAAATCCGGATATTCCACACATTTGATTTCCACCATTGGAACCTCTTGTTTTACTGGGGCAAATCTTCTTAATACCGCCTTAACTCTTGCCACCAGTTCTTTGGAGTCAAAAGGCTTTAAAATATAGTCATCCGCGCCTAATTCCAGCCCAAGCACCTTATCAAAAATCTCTCCTTTTGCAGAAAGCATAATGATTGGCACATTGGACTTGGTGCGAATTTCCCGGCATACCTGATAACCATCAATCCCCGGTAACATTAAATCCAAAAGAATCAGATTCGGATTATACTGCTCATAAGCAATCAAAGCTTCCTCACCGTCATTGACAATTCGGGTGTCATAACATTCTTTTGTTAAATACAGAGAAATCAGCTCTGCAATGTTGTTATCATCATCTACAATTAAAATTTTCTGTTTAGCTGCCATATGTTCCTCCTACTCAAATTCCGCTATGGTCACACCAGCGTCTCCTTCCCCGAATTCTCCCAGATGGAAGGATTTTACATATTTTTGCCGCTTTAAATGAGCCGCCACTGCATTCCGAAGAGCTCCTGTCCCCTTTCCATGAACAATACGCACAGATGGCAAATGCGCAATATAAGCATCATCCAGATATTTATCCAATTTAGCAATTGCTTCATCTGTGGTCATACCGATCAGATTGATCTCTGTAGAAACATAAGAAGATTTGCTCATTTTCACCTTAGATGCACTTCCCTTTATTTTCTTAGAAGGACTTGCCGCATCTTCATCAATCAACACCAGATCTTTGATATTCACCAGAGAACGTAAAATTCCCATTTGCACATACAGATCCCCCTTGGCATTTGGTAGGGTGTGAACGGTACCTCGCAGGTTCATAGAAAGTACTTTTACCGCATCTCCCACTCTTAAGTTCTTCGGAATCTTGTGGTTTACATTTTCCTGTTTCTTCAAACCAGACAGTTTCTTTTCTTTCTCGGATAATTTGTTACGCACATTGGTACGCTCTTTTTCCATCTGGCTCATGGAAGCTTGGCCCTGTCCGTATTTATTGAAATTACGGATGGTCTCATCTGCCAGATCCTTGGCTTCTTTTAAAATCTGATAAGCTTCTTCATTTGCCTGCCTTAAAATCTTATCCTTACTCTGATCTAACCGCTCCTGTTTGCTTTCCAATTTCTTCTTCAGTTCTTCGATTTCTGCCTTATACTGATTGATTTCCAGCTGCTCTTTTTCAATGGTCTGACGGCTACTTTCCAGATTTGCCAGAAGGTCTTCAAAGCTGATGTCCTTCTCATTTAAGTGTTTTCTGGCGTCTTCAATAATATTTTCGCTAAGCCCCAGCTTGGTAGAAATTGCAAAAGCATTACTTTTTCCAGGAATTCCGATCAATAGTCGATAAGTTGGACTTAAGGTCTCCACATTGAATTCACAGCAGGCATTTTCTACTCCCTTAGAAGAAAGGGCGTAAACTTTCAACTCGCTATAATGGGTAGTTGCCATAACTACAGAACCATATTGATGAAGTTTTTGCAAAATTGCCATAGCAAGAGCTGCACCTTCCGTTGGATCCGTTCCAGAACATAATTCATCAAAAAGCACCAGACTTTTGTCATTTGCTTTATCTAAAATCTTCACAATATTTGTCATATGGGATGAGAAAGTACTTAAGCTCTGCTCAATACTCTGTTCATCTCCGATATCAGCAAATACTTCTTCAAAAATTGCCAGTTCTGACCTGTCTCCTGCCGGAATATGAAGACCGGACTGTCCCATCAAAGTCAGTAGACCTACTGTCTTTAAGGAAACGGTCTTACCACCGGTATTTGGACCTGTTACAATTAACTGCTTGAATTCATCCCCCAGCCATACATCAATCGGCACAACAGTCTTTGCATCCAACAGTGGATGACGTCCTTTTCGAATGTTGATTTTTCCTTCGTCATTAAAAACTGGAGCCACGCCATTATAGCTTTTTGCCAGTCTTGCTTTCGCAAAAATAAAATCCAGACGTGACAACACTTCATAGTCCATTGTAATTTCTGCTTTGTACTGCTCCACCTGTTGCCCTAACACCATAAGAATATGGTTGATTTCTTCCTGTTCCTGTAAAAATAATTCCCGTAATTCATTATTCAGATTTACGATTGCCATTGGCTCAATAAACAACGTAGATCCACTGGAAGACTGATCATGAACCATGCCCGGTACAGAGGATTTTGCCTCCGCTTTTACCGGAAGACAATATCTTCCATCTCTCATGGTAACCACCGAATCCTGCAGTACTCCCTGCGCCGCATGGCTGCTCATTAAAGAGGTCATCTGGCTGTGAATCTTATCGTTGGTACGCTGAATTGATCTTCGAATTCTATGAAGTTCTGGTGACGCCTCATCTGCAATTTCCTCTTCGGAAATAATACATCTTCTGATTTCCTCGTGAAGGATCGTTAAAGGTTCAATTTGAGCAAAAAATGGAGTCAGAGAGTCTTTCTGCTCTTCATTTCTTTCCCCTCTGTCATACGCCTTTGCTCTTTTTGCTACTTCTAACAAACTGCATATCCGAAGAAACTCTGTTGTTCCTAGGGTTCCCCCGATCTCTAATCTTTTTAAAGAGCCATTCACATTATGAACTCCTGAAAAACTAATGGCACTATTCTTAAAAAGCCTGCTTAATGCATCTGCAGTGGTCTTCTGTAAATATTCGATTTCTTCCCGATCTGTAATCGGCCTTAAACGAAGACATGCTTCCTTAGTTTCTTCGCAAAAGGCGTATTCTGCCAGCTTGGCAAGAATTTTATCGTACTCTAATGTATTTAAAACTTTCTCATTCATTATAGATATCCTCATTTACACATTTGTCCCTATTATAGCCTATTCTTTCCGTTCTGGAAAGGTAAAAATAGTTGCAAGCCGGGACAAATACGCATATAATAATTGCTATATATTATCTTTATTGTGTTTTACTGATGTAAAGAGAATGTGAGGGTTCTTCATGGACAACAGAGAAAATCCGAAAATTGATTTTATCCGGGAACAGATAAAAGAAAAACCAGTGAATAAGAAAAAACTTCTGAACCGTCTGGGAACAGCTGCCTTATGCGGCATCGTCTTTGCCCTGGCTGTGGTAATTGTGATTCTAGCTTTTTCTTCTCTTATTGCGAAAGTATACGGAGATAAACTGGCTAGTCAGAACAACCAGCCGGAACTTTTTCCCAACAACATTACGGAAGACTCTTCTACCGAAGAGACCTCTGCAGAATCCACAGTCCCTTCTGGTCCAGAAAGCAATGCAGAGGTAACAATTATAGAAAAAAATTGGACTCTGTCGGATTACCAGACTCTTCAGAATCAGCTCTACACCATCGGCGGGCAGGCAAACAAATCCATTGTTACCATTACTGGTGTAGTCACTGATACAGACTGGTTCAATAATTCTTATGAAACCGAAGGAACCGAATCCGGGGTCATCATCGCAGAGACGAATACCCAGATTCAGATCCTGACCCAACGAAAAGGAATTGCTGACGCCTCTAAAATCTATGTAACTTTTATTGATGATAAAATTGCAGAAGCTCAGCTTTTAAAATATGATGGGAATACTGGCATTGCTATTTTATCTGTAGATAAGAATCAGCTGGAGCAAAGCACTATGACTTGCATCGGTGTGGCTGTCCTAGGAACATCCAGCACCGTTCTTCGAGGAACTATTGCAATTGCACTGGGAAGCCCTCTTGGAACCAGCTACTCCATATTAACCGGAAATATTACCTCTACCACCAATCAGATTACCACAACCGACGGTAACTATTCCGTATTTACCACAGATATTGTAGGAAGCAAAAAAGACAGTGGAATCCTAATCAACACCAATGGAGAAGTCATCGGGTTTATTATGCAAGATTACAGTTCCTCCCAGGCAGAAAACACTCTGACTGCGATTCATATTTCCGAATTAAAACCAGTCATTGAAATGCTGCTTGCCGGAAAAGACATCCCTTATCTTGGACTGCAGGTTTCTACTGTAACGAAGAAAATTGCTCAGACAAATGATCTTCCAAAAGGTGTCTATGTAAAATCTGTGATTATGGATTCCCCAGCTATGGCAGGTGGAATTCAAAGCGGTGATGTGATCGTTAAAATTGCAGGAGAAGAGGTTTTAACAGAAGATGCTTACCAGCGGATGATTCTATCTTTAAAACCAGGAGAAACCTATAAAATAGAATTAAAACGCCAAGGCGCTTTAGGCTACACTGATGTATCCTGTGAAGTGACTGGCGGCATTTTACAATAAGAAGTTTTATACATTTATATTTGAAAATACTTAATTTGGAGGCTACATGAAATATATTGAAACACTCCGCGAAGGAGAACGCGTAACAGAAGTTTATTTAGTAAAATACAAACAGGCAGCTCTTACCAAAGCAGGAAAGCCTTATGATAACGTACTTTTACAGGATAAGACGGGAACTTTAGATGCCAAGATTTGGGATCCCGGTTCTGTAGGAATTGATGAGTTTGACGCTATGGATTACATTGCAGTTACTGGGGACGTAACCTGCTTCCAGGGAAATCTCCAGATGTCCATTAAGCGGGCCAGAAAAGTTGACGAGGGGGAATATGATCCAAAGGATTACCTTCCAGTGAGCCAGAGAGACATTACCGAAATGTATACAGAATTAATGGGATATATCAATTCCGTGAAAAATCCTTACTTAAGCAAACTTCTCCACAACTTTTTCGACAAGGCAGATTTTGAAAAACGCTTTAAATTCCACTCTGCAGCCAAAAGTGTCCATCACGGATTCGTGGGAGGTCTGTTAGAGCATACAGTAAGTGTTACCAGAAACTGTGATTTCTTTGCAAAATGTTATACATTTTTAAATCGTGACTTACTGCTTACTGCTGCTATTTTCCATGACGTCGGAAAGCTCTGCGAGTTATCTACCTTTCCGGAAAATGACTATACCGACGCAGGACAACTTCTGGGACATATCGTAATTGGCACCGAATGGGTGGGCGATGAAATCCGAAAGATTCCTGATTTTCCAGTAGTTCTTGCTAATGAATTAAAACATTGTATTCTGGCCCATCATGGAGAACTGGAATATGGTTCCCCGAAGAAACCAGCTTTAGCAGAGGCTTTAGCTTTAAGCTTTGCCGATAATCTGGATGCAAAAATGGAAACCGTAAAAGAACTGTTAGCAAACGTACCGGATAACAATCTGGAATGGCAGGGATTCAACCGCCTTTTAGACAGCAATTTCCGAAAAACAAGTGTATAAGATTATGCAGAAAAATGATATTTTTAAACTAACCATTACTGATATGGGAATCGACGGGGAAGGAATTGGAAAATACCATGGCATGACTTTTTTTGTAAAGGATGCCGTGATTGGCGATACCATCCTCGCCAAAGCCATCAAATTAAAGAAAAATTATGGATATGCAAGAGTGGAAGAAGTCATTACTCCTTCCACTTTTCGTGTTGCACCTTCCTGTCCTCTTTACCGCCAATGCGGAGGCTGCCAGATTCAACCTCTTTCCTACGAGAAGCAATTGGAATTTAAAGAGCAGAAAGTCCGCAATGATCTGATCCGACTGGGAGGATTTTCAGCAGAAGAAATTGATTCTATCATGGAGCCGGTTGTAGGTATGGAGACTCCATTCCGCTACCGCAACAAAGCACAATTTCCGGTAGGCTGTGATAAAGAACAGAACATTGTAACGGGATTTTATGCCGCTCGAAGCCACAACATTATTCCTGTGGAGGACTGCCTGCTGGGAGTGCAGGAAAACTCTTCCATCCTTTCTGAAATCAAGGCTTACATGACCGAATACCATGTAACTCCTTACAACGAATCTACAGGAAAAGGACTGATTCGCCACATTTTAATCCGCTATGGTTTTACCACCAAAGAAATCATGGTGTGTCTGATCATAAATGGAAAATCTCTTCCATCTTCCGAACAGCTGATTGCCCGTCTGGAAAAGATTTCCGGCATGACTTCTATTTCTATTAATACTAATCAGGAAAATACCAATGTCATTCTTGGAAATACCACAAAATGTATCTGGGGGCAGCCTTATATTACAGATTATATCCATCTTCGGGACTGTGAAAACGATTTCCAGGTAACAGACACTGCCATTGCTTACCGGATTTCCCCTCAGTCTTTCTATCAGGTAAATCCGGTGCAGACAGAAAAACTCTACAGCACCGCCCTCTCCTACGCCGGTCTAACAGGCGAAGAATATGTATGGGATCTATACTGTGGAATCGGAACCATTTCCCTGTTTCTATCCCAGAAAGCCAAGAAAGTATACGGTGTAGAAATTGTTCCAAGAGCCATCGAGGACGCAAAACTTAATGCCCAGCTCAACCATATCAAAAACGCAGAATTTTTTGTTGGAAAAGCAGAAGAAGTACTTCCTTCTTTCTATGAAAATAACAGTGGCGAAATGTTGCATCCAGACGTAATCGTAGTAGACCCGCCACGAAAGGGCTGCGACCGTCTCTGCCTGGATACCATGCTTAAAATGGAGCCAAAAAGAATCGTGTATGTCAGCTGCGATCCTGCCACTCTAGCAAGAGACCTTCGAATTCTTGCAGATGGAGGTTACAAACTTCAGAAGGTACAAGCCTTCGACCAGTTCTGCCATACCACTCATGTTGAGACAGTGGCTTTGCTTGTGAGGGAGCGTTAGCGACTGAAGAAGCAATTAGCACTGTCCATGCGATAGCTGTCCAAGAGCACGAGCTTCTGGCGATGTGCGATTGGAAACAGCGAACCACTGAGACAGTGGCTTTGCTTGTGAGAAAGAAGGTGTTAACCCATGAAACTAATTCCCATCCCCCAAGATCAATATGAAACATACCGTCTTACTCTTATGTTTGATTGTTATAAATGGGATCCACAGTTTTTGGATCATAATACCATCGCACCATATGCACTGGTCATTACCCGCAAAGAACATGAGGAGTTAGAAAGACTAACAGAAAAACTGGATAAAGAAACAAGAGCTGCAGAAGAATTTTTAAATAGTCATCTTGAACTTGCCAAACCACTGGCTTTACCCCGAAACCTCCGTCATGAGATAAAGAATATGAAAAATTATGAACCGAGCAAACATATTCGGCTTATGAGATATGATTTTCACCCAACCGTGAAGGGAAAATGGGCGGTAAGTGAAGTAAACAGCGATGTGCCTGGGGGATTTGCTGAGGCCTCTTTTATGCCAAGGGCCGCACTGGAATTATTAAAGGGAACAAATTATTGGTATAAAAATTTTGGTGAAATATTAGTGAATGCCGTTTCCAAAAAAGTCGTAAGCCAGGGACGAATTATGCTGGTGCACTGCACTTCCTATAGTGATGACCGACAGGTCATGCAGTTTCTAGGTTACCGCTTAAAAGAAAAAGGCTTTCAGATCATTTATGCTGCGGCTGATCATTTAAGATTTCAGGGCCATCATGCAATCAGTATTCTGGACGGAAACGAAGGGAAAATTGATGCCATTTTTCGTTTTACCCCATTAGAATGGTTAACTGAAATAAAACCCAAAAGATGGCAGGGCTACTTTGATACCACAACGGTGTCCTGCAATCATCCAATTGCCATATTTGCACAGACAAAGCGTTTTCCTTTTGTATGGGATGTACTGGAAGAAAAAGGAATCCTTATGTCCACCTGGCGAGAATTACTTCCCACAACTCTTGAAGTAAAGGATTCGAAAGGAAAAGAAGGATATATCTATAAACCGGCATATGGCAGAGTGGGTGAAAAAATATCTATAAAGGAAGCCTGTTCCCAGGATGAATATAAAAAAATAATTGCCGATGTAAAAAGGCATCCGAAAAAATATCTGGCGCAAAAAAAATTTATCAGTCAGCCATTAACAGGGGAAAACGGCAAGCAATTCCATGTGTGCTTAGGCTCTTATACGGTGGATGGAAGACATGCGGGCTATTATGCCCGAATCAGTGATGCTCCCCGTATTGATTCGAATGCCGCAGATATCCCTGTTTTGATTGAAGGTGAACCAAATGACAAGTAAAGAAATATTTCAAATATGGAGCCCTGCAGGAAAAAAATGGGTGGATTGGGTTCGCCCTGTTCCCTTTGTTGCAATTAATGAATATTCAGAAATGCACCGGGTTTCAAATTTTACAATACCAACCATCCATTTTTGGAATGAAACTTGTGAAGATGCGGCCATTATTGTTGATTTGCCCGGGTTCCAAAGCGTTCAGGAAGGCATTGCTCTGGCAAAATTCGGATATCGGCCTGTCCCAATTTTTAATGGGACAATTCCACAGCAGGATGCAAGAGCGACAGTAGACAATCAATCTGTTGGAATTGCTTTAACATGGGGGGCATCAGAGCTTCAAAACATGGAAATAAGCGATCAGGCACTACCTGCATTTCTAACGGACAGCAACCGTATGCACCGATTCAAAATGGAATATTCTCTCTTTGATAATAGCTGGGACGTATATCCACAGGATCTGCCATCTGCAGAATATTTTATTGATAATGGAATCCATAAAATCATTATTATAGGTGAGTCTCTTTCAAAAGATCTAAAGAAGATTCTATATGAATTTCAAAAAAAGAAGCTTGAAATTCTTTGGACGAAAGGATATGAACCACCGAAAAAGGTTACTGTTTTCAAACATTTTTGAAAGAGAAAGAGGTACATAGATTTGATAAAGTATGAGGGCCAAATTGTGCAATTTGGATTTGGTGCTGTTGGAAAAAGTTTTTATGAAAAAATATCCAAAGAAATTCGATTTAATGAAAATAAATATTTTGTCATAACCAGAGATTGTTTTGAATTCGAGGCATATGTCAATTTGGGAGGCATGGTGTCAAATTTTATTGTTCATGAAGTAACCAAAGAGAATTTTAGAGAAGTGTTCGAACCCTATTTAAAGAGTGGTGATCTGCTCATTGATATAAGAATAGCGAATCTGTAAACATACATCCTATCGTTTTACAGCACGGCAATAACCCCGGACTGGTCTCCCATTTTGTAAAGGCCGCAATTGAGTACCTTGTGCATACGCAATTCAAAAAAGACAAACATCTGAATTCCTTATTGAAAACAGGAAAATTTAATGAAGCTGCTCAAGCTCTGGGAATTAGAATGATAATTCCTACAACACGAAGGAAGCCTCCCACGGAACTTATCTGTTTTTTCGGCTGGCTGTAATCGGCTTTCTGGAAAAATCCGCCATTTACCCCTATATTTACAATGGCATTTTGAATGTTCCTTGCAAAGGATTCTGTGTACTCATAATCCGAAGAAACTCTTTTCTGTAAAGTACTCATAGAAATCTGTCCTCCCTGTTCATGACGAAGCAACAGATTATAGTAATATTCTTCACTAGGAGTCAGCGTCTCATTAATTTCCATACTTTCCTGCGTTCCTATACCGGAAAGAGGATCCTGCTGAGGCATTCGCCAGGTACGCTGATTTATAACAATGACCACATCATTATTTACCGTTTCCATAAGCTCAATATAATTTTTCCTTGCCAGACTAAGCAAAAGAGCGGAATAAACTCCCGAATCATCCTTTAAGGGCTTATGCTTGCAAAATGCCAAAGCCGCCGCAAAATTCGGATCTAAATCACCTGCAATCTCTCTATAATAATCCGTTTCCATTGCCGGTTCATAGAAGGTATACTTTGCTTTGATTGCAAAAACTTTTCTAACTGCATAGATTATAATGAAAATGGATATCACAACAGCTAAAATCAGAACGACCCATTTTATTTTCTCAAAGCGTTCCGGAGCCGTTGCATATGCTTCCTGTTCCTCATAGATTTCCTCTAATACATTATCACCGGAATAATCGTTGTAAAATGTATATTCGGTAAATATATGTTTGTCTTCGTTGTAAGATACTAAATCGAATTCAATATACTCATTATATGGCTTAAATTGCAGCTGTTCTTCATCCAGTTCAAAAGAAAACGTATAGTATCCCGGATTTACGGTAGCCGATTCCGTAACAGGAAATTCATTGGCGTTGGTGCCATATGTATACACATTATAATTTCCCTCATCCGGCATATCTGCATTGGGAAATAGAATCTGTGCTTTGAAAGATTCTAAATGCTTGATGGTATCCCCGGAATAAAGGGACAGATACAGATCTGAACAATCATTATATCGTAAAGCAGCATTGTACATTTCGTATTCAATTTCAAAAACAACTTCTTCACGATACAAACCATCCACATAGAAAAAGACGCATTCATATTGGGCATCTGATTCGTCGTATGGTCCCTCACTGTGATACCATTTCCCCGGTCCATAAAACGGGTTGGTACTCACATAGTCCTCATCATCCCAGTATAACTTTGGACTTTCCTCATAAACAAATTCGGTTCCATCGTCAAATATCTGTTTTACGGAATTTACCTTATAGTGAACTTTCACCCCATCTACATAGTCTTCCGGAAGGTCTCTCCACAATTCCCAGAACAGATTATTCTCTGATGCCGCATGAACGTCGAAAGTCAGTCTTTCAGTTATCACAACTTTCCCTTCGGAAAATGGTTCATCTACAACTACTGCCTTATAATCCACATCTGTTATTCTCGCATAGTCATTTGGATTTAGATTTACATCTTCAAATACATATGAGAATTCACTCAGACAAGGGAGCAGGATACTTGCTATGATTAAAAACCAGAAAAAAATGCTAATCCTTTGCTTTTCATTTTTCCCCTTCTTTCCATATTATTTTCTAATATTTAATATATTAAAAAATAAATTCGGTGTAAAGAGTATTCCTTGAAGTCGGTATGCACATACTATATACAAATTTTTAAAGGAGATCAAAGAAATGAATGATAAAAACGAAAAAAACAGTTCTAAAAAGACTAGTCCAACCATGGGCGAGGATTATCTTTTTTCAGCATCCTGCACAGACTGCACCGGACTGATTCCTTCCGTTACAGATGACAAAGAGGAACTGGAAAACTACGAAGAACTTTACCCTTATCTTCCCCCTGTTCCACCTCCTTCTGTATCTAACAATTTACATCCATCCAGCGAAACTCCTAAAATTCTTACAGATGCCATGAAGAACTTAAGATAAATTTGTTAAAAGCTTTCCATCAGAATCGCCCACATAATAAATGGAACACAGACAATCCCTGTGAAATACACTGTATTGTATGTGTTTTATTTATTTTGGAGGCAAAAATGCAGACCGAAGACTATATTCAAAAATCCTTAGAGCTGCATCTCTTTTTTGGACGAATCATGAAAGAACATGCACTCTTTTTACGAGCGGGATTTACTCCTGCCAATATGGCATTTTCCAGTCAGGCAGAAATGTACAAACGAGAATTTGAAAGAGTCCTTTCTCAGGCTGTGATCCTCGGAAATGGAATTGTCAGTCAGACGGTGCTAGATTCTGGAGAACTGATTACAGAATTTACTCCTCTGGCAGAACAGCAAACAGAAAAATTTACTGGTATCCGAATCAATAAAGACATTACCGCCAGAGAACGAGGACTAGAGAGTGGGCTCCGGCCATGGGAGGTTCATTCACGAATTCACCTTCATGTAAAACAATTAAATCAAAGAGCTCTCCGACTTCTTGATGGGCTGATTTCATTTAAAGAACGCATCCTTGAAAATGTGCTGCACTGTGATATGTTTACAATGAATTATCCTCTGCTCATTGAGCATATTATTCGAGAAGCAAAATTATACAGAGACTATATTGAAACTCTTGAAAATCAGGGATTTTTGTCCGACTGGACTATGAAAGATACCGAGTGTTTCTGGAATCAGATCATGATGGAACATGCCATGTTCATCCGTGGGCTGTTAGATCCTGCAGAAACAGAACTCTTTGACACTGCAGATGAATTTTCCAAGGAATATTCCGCCTTACTGGAAAACTGTAACCTTGCCCATCAGCAGACCATGACCAATGCCTCTTTGGACGAAACCCTGCGATTCCGTGATTTCAAAACCGCAGGTACTCAAGGGATTACCCAATGTAAGATTCGCTCCGTAATTCTTCCTCTTCTTGCAGATCACGTACTTCGGGAAGCGAATCATTATATCCGTTTGCTGCAATACTAATTTGTGATGTCATTTCCTAATTATGTTTTATTTAAAAAAGACTTTCACGCATTAGCGTGACAAGGTCTTTCCTGATATATAAAAAAGGCAGGTGCTGATTTTTCAACATCTGCCTAAAGCATCATTTGTTCACGTCAATAATGATTGGTTTTCCATCACAATATAATTTTCCATCGGCTACTGTCACAACTTCCTCTGTCAACAGATTCTGATAAGTTCCATCGGCCAGTTCCACCGGCACTTCCGCCTTCTTATTTTTCAGACTGAAAATTCCCACCAGTTTCTTCTCTCCTGCCAAATGTATACCTACTATCATGTCTTCTTCATCATATGCTTTTACCTTGTAAGTACTGTTGGTGAGGATTGGATTCTTTTTAAACTGATACAGTTTGCTAATATAATCAGAAAGGTCATAGCCCGTATCCCAGCAAACCGTATCCTTGTCGAAAAGACTTGGGACCTTGTCATTTTCTGTTTCCTGTCCATTGTAAAGCAGAGTCAGTCCTTTCTGGAAATAAATAAAGGCAGTCCAGTTAAGCAGTGCTTCCTGATCTGGAATAATTGCTTTTGCACGATCCTGATCATGATTCTCCAGATATCTTAATTTCACATAGTTAGCCGGATAAATTGCTTCCTGTAAATTAATCCGATCCACATATGTACTTAAGGAACATTTTGCCTCCAGATAATCCCTGAAAATCTTGTGGATATCATAATCATAACATACATCAAAAGCCTGAAAAATTTCAGAATCTGAATGGCACACAAGTCCCATGGAACGCAGTTCCACAATAAAGGACGGTTCTACTGATTCACTAAGCCAGAAACAATCTGGATTTATTTTTGCTACTTCTTCCCTCGCCTTTAACCAGAACTCAATTGGAATTAGCGGTGCTACATCACACCGAAATCCATCTACGATTTCTGCCCACATTTTTAAGGTCTCAATCTGGTAATCCCAAAGCGCCTTATTGTTATAATCTAAATCTACAATGTCGGTCCAGTCCCCTACATGATTTCCCATAGATCCATCCGGCTTTTTATAAAAGAATTCTGGATGATTCTCTACCAACCATGAATCTGGAGAAGTATGATTATAGACCACATCAATAATACACTTCATGCCTTTTTCATGAATTGCATTTACCAGAGATTTCAGATCCTCTAAAGTGCCGAACTCAGGATTCACTTTTCTGTAATCACGAATAGCATACGGACTTCCCAAAGTACCTTTTCTCGCCTTCTCTCCTACTGGATGGATCGGCAAAAGCCAGATGATATCTACTCCCAGTTGTTTAATGCGTTCTAAGTCTTTTTCCACCGCCTGGAATGTGCCTTCTTCACTGTAATTCCTTACATATACGGAATACATGACCTGATTGCGTAAATCTGTTTTTGTCTGAATTGCCATAAAATTCCCTCCTTCTACATCATTTATTGAAAGATATTCATTTCTGCTATTTACTACTTTTAATCATATCATGTTTACTATGAAAAATGAGAAAAATCCTATCTTGTTTTCAAAAAAATGCAGTAACCCAATTCGGCTACTGCATTTTTGTTACGTCATCTCATTTTCAGTCCGCTATGGTTTTTTAGCATTTTGCACTCTGACAATACTGCTGTTTTAACTGGTCTACTTTCTTCTGCTCTGCTGCTGGAGTTGGATAATAACCTTTTTCATGCATCATGTTGAACACATCCTGCTGAATATCGTGCTCCTGGCTTAAAATATGAAGCATTGTCTGTCTCACATCCTCATGCACACATTCATTGGCATAAGTATTGAAATTGTTTGTAGTAGTCTTCTGAGTAGTAAGTGCGTCGCCTAAAATTTCTTTTTCTGTATAAATGCCCATGACTTTTCCTCCTATGATAATTTTGAATAAAGTTCGTTAAAATGTCCCTGATGTTTCTCAGAAATATCCATCATTTTGTTTTTCAGTTCCGGAGTTTCTGCATGCTCTGCAAGCATCTGGAATTTTTTCACTAAAAGTTCTTCTTCGGATAAAAGATCCTTAATTGAAGCCAATTCTTTTTCTGACAACTGTGTCATGATAACCACCTCCAAATAAAATTTTTCCCACAAATCGCAGGTAAATATAGTATGAGAAATTTTTAAAGAAATATTCTGATCATTGGCTTTTATTTCTTGACACAGTTAAATCTTTCGTATATACTGAAAATTAGCACAAAAAAAATATTTTTTATCATGTTTTTTTGTTAAAAATTACAAATTTAATTATGTGAGGGGTAAATATGGTAGAGTACATACTTGGAAATTACTTGGTAAACAATGGAAAAATTACCGCAGAACAGTTAAACGATACCCTGACCAAACAGGATTCTGTCCGGGTAAAACTTGGTCTGATCGCAGTTGCAGAAGGTATGATGAGCTTAGAACAGACCGATGAAGTAAATAGACTTCAGGCTGTTATGGATCAGCGTTTTGGTGATATTGCCGTATCCAAAGGATATCTGACCGATGAACAAATCGGCAAACTTTTAAAGAAACAGGGAAATAGCTACTTAATGTTCATTCAGACACTGGTAGATAACGGATATGTTGCCATGGAGGACGTTGACGCTCTGGTGAATGAATTCCGTCAGGCTAATGGATACAGCAACTCTGAATTAGAAGATTTAAAGAGCGATGAAGTAGATCGAATTATTCCTTTATTCATACCAGAAGATGGCAAACCATTTACAGATATTATTTCTACTGCTGTTCGTACACTGATTCGATTAATTGACCGACATGTATCCATTGGAAAAGCAGAAATGGTTGATGCAATTCCTGTCTCCAATCAGGTAAGTCAGGCATTAAGCGGTGAGAACGGCTTAATTGTTTGCTTCTCAGAAGGAGATGGTGCTCTGCTTCGCGTCTGCTCCGTATTTGGAAGAGAAGAATTTCCACAGCTGGATCTGGATTCCTTAGACGCTGCTGGCGAATTTTTAAATTGCATCAATGGTTTATATGCATCTTCCTTAAGCAGTCAGGGCAAGTTCTTAGAATTAATGCCACCATGTTATGAAGACGTAAATGCTCAGGCAAAATCCACTATTTGCAGTATTCCAATTTACATAGGAAATAAAGTTTTATATTTTACAGTTGCAGAACATATTTAGGAGGAATTTAAAAAATGGCGACCGTATTAATCGTAGATGACTCAAGAACATCCAGAAAGATCTTAAAAGAAGTTTTAGAAAAGGGCGAATTTGAAGTCATTGGGGAAGCTTCTAATGGAGAAGAAGGATATTTAAAATATAAAGAATTAAAACCAGATCTGGTAACCATGGATATTACTATGCCTTCCATGGACGGAATTGAATGTCTCAGCCTAATCAAACATGAAAATGCAGATGCTAAAGTTGTTATGATTACTGCTGCTGGACAGAAAGAGAAAATGATTGAAGCTTTAAAACGTGGTGCAGAAGAATTTATTACCAAACCTTTTGATGAGGTAGAAGTATTAGCCACCTTAAAGAAAGTAACAGAATAAAAAAACTCCCTGTCAGAGGTTCATACTTCCGACAGGGAGTTTTATTTCATCTTTATTGAAAGGGTAATACTAACTATCCTGTTTTCCTTCCACAATAAACACAAAATCCACATTAAAAAAATCATTGGCAGTATAACCCAAGTCATTTAATATATCATCAATCGCTGTATTCTGCCTGGCAGCCGAATAACCATCCTCATCTAAAATCATCTGACAGATCTGCCCTCTGGTAAAATTGGCAACCATATTGGGGGAATGGGTCGTAAATATTACCTGATTTTTCTTGGTAAATGCTTTTCATGCCATTTCCAAGATATTCAACGGGACTTAAACGTTTAAATTCTTCATGCCAGGCATTGACCTCTACAGAAAACATTTTATCCATGTTGCAGGACAGGGTGTAAAAAATTTCCTCCACTCCACCATTTTTCCAGTAATTTTCATTTACTTTCTGGGAAAAATCACTCAAGTTCAGCTGATACATTTTATATTCTAAAAGTCTGGCTGTTTCACTAAGTAAAAGTTCTTCCGGCTTCTTCTGATTAATCAGACCTATACAGCTGAAACAATGGTTACAGATTTTTGCAGAATCAAACATACACACATTAGATCGAAGTTTTGCTAATTCTTCTTTTTTCTGAAACACCAAAAGATCTTCCTGAAAGGTTGCCAGATTCCGGGTAGTATCAATAAAATGAAGCTTGGGTAGGATGTCTGGGATATAGCGGTTATTTTTATGTGTTCCATCCTCATAACGAATTTTGCCATTCCGATTGATAGAACAGACAAAAGAAAGCTTTCCTTCAGAAAATGATGGTAGCTTTTCGCCAAAATCCCGTTTCCATGATTCATAACGCTTAAAAGAGCTTACGATTCCATATGCATGAAACTGATGCAGATCTTCTTCCGTAATATCTAGAGTCATTGTAATCTCTATATTCTGCTTTTTCTCATTAAAATCCATTTCTCTGACGATATAGTCCCCAGTAACTGCACAAATGGCATCTAAGATGGCTGTTTTTCCGGTGTTATTCTTCCCCACCAGAATCAGAGAATTTTCGACGTTATGTATTTCTAGCTCCCGAATAGATTTAAAGTTTCTAATCTGTATGGATTTAATCTGCATGGCTCACCCTTGAAAACCGCTTCATATTTTACAGTTCCCCAAATCTTTAAATTAAGGATGTACTGAAATATCTTTCTGCTCTATCTGCAAGAATGGTTACGATGTTCTTATCTTTTCCATATTTCTCTGCCATCTGTTTTGCCGTCCAGACATTGGCTCCTGAAGAAGTTCCTACTAAAAGTCCTTGGACTTTTGCCAATTCTCTCGCTGTTGCAATGGCATCCGCATCTGTTACTTCCACAATATCTGTAATAATGCTGGTATCTAAAATCTCTGGGATAAATCCATCTCCAATTCCCTGGATCTGATGCAGTCCTGGTTCATGTCCTAAGAGCGCAGATACATTCTTAGGCTCAACTGCTACAATCTTGCAATCAGGATTCTTCTCAAGAAGTAAGGAGGCAATTCCCTGTAAAGTTCCACCACTTCCAATTCCAGATACGAACACATCTACCTTTTGATCCAGCTGACTCACAATTTCCGCTGCAGTGTTGCGATAATGAGCAGATGGATTCGCTGAGTTTTCAAACTGCTGTGGCACAAAATATTCGTCAGAAGAAGAGGCAATTTCCATGGCCTTATCTACAGCCCCTCCAATACTTAACTCCGGTGGAGTAAGCACCAATTCCGCACCTAATGCTCTAATGATCTTCTTTCTCTCATCACTCATATTCTCAGGCATTACAATGATTACTTTATATCCTTTACGAACACCGCATAAAGCCAGACCGATACCGGTATTTCCAGATGTCGGCTCAATAATGGTCATTCCCGGTCTCAATTTTGCACTTTTTTCAGCCTCTTCCAGCATATTTAAAGCAATTCTATCCTTAATACTTCCACCTGGATTTAAGAACTCTGCTTTTGCAAAAATATTGTATCCTGTTGACTGCTTTAAACTTAGTAACGGTGTATTTCCTATTAAATCTAAAATATTTTCATAATACATTCCTGTCCCTCCGAAACCTTCTAATTATTTCCAAATAAAAGTATACAAAAAACAGAATAGCATAGCAAGGTTTTAATCAGAAGAATCTTATAATCTAAAGAATCTTTTCATTTACGAATGTAAATGAAAATGTTATAATAAATTGGTATACAACTGACAAAATTTTATTTCAAGGAGATATATTGTGACCCAAGAAGAAAAGCTATTTGATTTGTCCATTGCATCTGTAAAAGAGGCATGCGAGAAGTACTTAATCGATAAAGATTTATCTACTTTTGTAAATCTTTCGAACATGGAAGACATCCCATTAATTGGACTTTGCACGCCAGATTGGACGGAAGAATTTAAAATTGAGAGCCAGCATTATCAGGGATATATTCAGAATTCTAATCAATGTATGGTATTAGCCCGTCTGGCACTCAAAGACACATTGCTCCCTTCCTCCAATTGTATTCTTGTAGATGCTACCGTCCTTTGTACCTTAAAAGGTGAACACATAGAATTTGCCTGTGTCCATATGACAAATCCAAAACGCAAAGCTCTTTTATATGATCCTGATGTTATGAAGGATTCTAACTATAAGAAATTGCTGGATTGTATGTATGATTTGGTTATTGAATATCGTTTTAACGATAATTCCTTTGTATTCAGCAAAGAAAAATACAGGAATCTATTTCACAAAGAGGCCAATTTTCTTAGTATGGATCAATGGTTCTGGGAAATGTGCTCCACCTATGTGATTAAAGATGATCTTGAAAAAATGGATATGTTCCGTGCTATTGATGTGAGAAAACGAATTAAAAATAAGGAATATATTATTAAAACGAACATTCGAATTCAACGAGATACGGATGAAATTATATGGCTGAGATTGGTTTTTGCTCTAATTCCAAACGATTCAGAAACTTCCATTGAGAACGTTTTTATCCTTCTGAAAGATTGCTCCGTTGAGATGGCAGAGAAAATGACCAATATAATGTATGCCAGAGTTGATTCACTCACTCAGATCTGGAATCGACGATATGCAGAGGAATTAATTAGTAAACGCATTAAAAGCTATGGAAAAGGCATTTTCATCATATTCGATATTGACAATTTCAAAAATGTAAACGATATCTTTGGACATATGACTGGAGATGATTTACTGCGAAAAATCAGTCAAATTGTTTCAGAAAAAGCAACCGAGGACGATGTTTTTGGAAGACTTGGCGGTGATGAATTTGTATTATATCTGTGCGGAGATTATGAGGACAGTATTAATCGTTTTTCAGAAATTCATAAAAATATGCGATTTGACTACTACGAAAATGATAATAAGATCGAAATTCACTGCAGTGCAGGTGTTGCCGTTCTAACCAGTAAAGAACTGACCTTCTATGATCTTTACGAAGCTGCAGATAAAGTTTTATATGAAGCAAAACGAGCCGGAAAAAATACATACAAAATCCATTTAATGGAAGAATAATGTGCTTTTTCATTAATATTCAATTGCACTTTATTTTTACTCATGGTATACTTTGAAAGATTGCGCGATGCGCAATCTTTTTAAAATTACATAAAAAGGAGAAAGAAAAGATGAATAGTACAATTATAGGAATATTAACTGTTATTGTTATTTATCTGATCGCCATGGTAGCAATCGGCTTTTACTTTTCTAAAAAGAACAAAGACGTCAGTGATTTCTATCTTGGTGGACGAAAACTGGGTCCTATCGTCACTGCAATGAGTGCAGAAGCCTCTGACATGAGCAGCTGGCTGTTAATGGGTCTACCTGGTCTGGCTTATCTTTCCGGCTGTGCAGAAGCCGGCTGGACTGCAATCGGACTGGCTATTGGTACATACTTGAACTGGCTGATTGTAGCCAAGAGACTGCGCCGCTACACAGCAAAAGCAAATAATTCCATTACGCTTCCAGACTTTTTCTCGAACCGTTATCGGGATAAAAGCCGTGCATTACTAGCTATCTCAGCTATTTTTATTGTAGTCTTTTTTGTACCTTATACTGCTTCCGGATTTGCGGCTTGTGGAAAACTGTTCTCCACACTGTTTGACATTCCATATGTTCCTGCAATGATTGTCAGCGCCATCATTATTGTAGCTTATACTGCTTTAGGCGGCTTCCTCGCTGCAAGTACCACTGACCTGATTCAGAGTATTGTTATGACCGTCGCATTAATCATTGTTGTAATTTTCGGCATTCACGTTGCAGGAGGACTTGATGTAGTAATCGACAATGCAAAATCACTGGAAGGATACCTGACCTTATTTGCTTCCCATGATGCAGCCACAGGTTCATCCTCTTCATACAGCGCTTTGACCATTGCTTCTACCCTGGCATGGGGTTTAGGATACTTTGGTATGCCTCATATTTTACTGCGTTTTATGGGTATTGAAGATGAGAACAAATTAAAACTTTCCAGAAGAATTGCATCCGTATGGGTTGTGATTTCCATGTTCATTGCAATCTTTATTGGTATTATCGGTTACTCAATGTCAAAAGCCGGTGCCTTTGAAATATTAGAAGGATCTGCTCAGGCCGAAACCTTAATTATTAAAGTGGCTATGCTTTTAAGCGAACATGGTGTTCTTGCAATCATTATGGCAGGACTAATTCTGGCCGGTATTCTTGCCTGCACCATGTCTACTTCAGACTCCCAGCTTCTGGCTGCGTCCTCCAGCGTATCTCAGAACCTGTTGCAGAATTGCCTTGGACTTAAATTATCCCAGAAGGCATCCATGTGGGCTGCCAGAATTACCGTAGTTTTGATTTCTGTAATTGGCGTTATCATTGCCTGGGATCCAAACAGCTCCGTATTTGGAATCGTATCCTTCGCCTGGGCCGGTTTTGGTGCTGCATTCGGACCAATTATGCTGTTCTCACTGTTCTGGAAACGTACCAATAAATATGGTGCTCTTACTGGAATGATCGTAGGCGGTGTTATGGTCTTCGTATGGAAGTATCTAATTGCTCCATTAGGTGGCATCTGGAGTATTTATGAACTTCTTCCAGCATTCATCTGCTCCTGCATCACTATCCTGGTTGTGAGCCTTTTAACCCCTCCTCCTTCAAAAGAAATTGTAGAAGAATTTGAGAGTGTGTAGGATTTATTCAAGATTTTAATCTTTACATAGAAAGAACTTATACTTTGCAACAAAAATCGGGTAAGCTATGATAAATCATTTATCATGCCTACCCGATTTCATTTTAATTTTTTACTTTCCAAACGCCTTTTGCATAAAAAGCTAACGACAGAGCTGTTCCCAATGTCCAGCCAATCGGCCAGGACATCCAGATTCCTGTTGAACCAAATGGCACTGAAAGAATATACCCAAGAGCTACTCGAAGAATCAGATCACTGAAGGTTGCCACCATAAAACTACTCATAGCGCCTGATCCTCGAAGCAATCCGTCCGTTACCAGTTTCAGTGAGATTACAAAATAAAATGGTGCAACGATCTTCAAGAACTGCATTCCTGTATCCAGTGCAAGAGAGGATTCTTCACTCATAAATAACAGAATCAGCCCATCTCCTTTAAAGAAGCAGAACAGAAAGAATGGAATCCCAATAATCAGTCCCATAATAAGCCCTGAACGAAGTCCTTTTTTTACCCTTTCATTATTTCCGGCTCCAATATTTTGTGCGGTGAAACTGGAAACCGCATTTCCAAGGGTACTAAAACAGGTAACTGCAAAGGTATTGATTTTAATGGCTGCAGAGTACCCTGCAATAACAGAAGAACCGAAGCCATTAACCAGACTCTGTATAAAGATATTTCCTACGGATACAAAGCTCTGCTGCAATACACTGGGAATCGCAAAAATCAGAATCTTTTTCAACATATCAAAGGAAAACAGATCCGGTTTTTCCTCACAGACCACTTCCTTTAACCGTTTCTTTAAGGTAAACAATGCCAAAATACAGGCAATTCCCTGACAGAGAAAAGTTGCCCAGGCCACACCAGCCACATCCCAATGGAATACGGCTACAAACACCCAATCCAACAGAATATTACTAAGAGATGATCCGATTAGAAAATACAACGGTGTTTTAGAATCTCCCAGAGAGGTAAAGACTCCCGTCACTACATTATAGAGGAAAAGAAAAACGAAACCACCAATGTAAATTTTCAAATAAATGTCTGCATCCCCAAAAATATTTTTTGGAGTACGAATCAGGGACAGCATAGAACCACTAAGCAGCACTCCCAATACAGACAATACTACAGACAGCGCAAATGATGCTAACAACGTGGTGGAAACAGCTGTTTTCATATCCCTGTAGTTCTTTGCTCCAAACAGCTGGGAAATCACAACTGCACATCCAACATTAAATCCCATAGCAATTGCCATAAAAATCATGGTAATCGGGTAAGATGCCCCTACTGCTGCCAGTGCCTCTTCTCCCTCCCTGGCAAAATTTCCAACAATAACACTATCGGCAATATTATACAGCTGCTGGAAAATCACACTGACAAACATGGGGAGAGTAAACTGCCACAGGACCTTACTTGGATTTCCTTCTGTTAAGTCTTTTATCATATAGATTAGCTCCTTTTATATCATGCATTTGTAAAAGCTTTCAATTATACATAATAGAACTGAAATTTTGAGAATTCAAGTTATTTCTATTCTACATTGTACTGTGTACGTTCCAGATCGGATAATGTTTTTTCTCCAAATTGTTCTTTTGCTTCTGCCTGCAGCATCTCCAACGTCATGTAAGGGAAACGATACAGGGTTCGGTTATATGTACTGAATACAGCACCTGTCTTTGGCAAATATGCAAGGCCCGCTTCCGCACTTGCCACCTTTTCATAATTTTCACTGTCTAAAATTATCATGTCCACGATGGTGAGTAAACTGATGGTTCCGGTTTTTTCATCCATAATCACTTTGGTAATCTCATAGTACTGATCTGCTTCAATATGAGAATACTGCTGCTGTTTTAAATTATACACTTTGAAATAATAATCATCCCCGCATCGTCACTATTACAATAGGCTTTACTTCCATCCTCCGCAATCACGCCCGCATAAATCTCTTCTCCAGCACCACCGGACACCAGAATCTTCCGATTTTGTAAGTCTACTATTCTAAACGTATCCTGACTGGAATTGCCACTGTCTGTTCCCATAATAAGAGCCATGGTGCAGGATTTATTCAAATCATATGTCAGCGAGTATGCTTCTTCGCAGACTTTGATTTCCTCTGATTCCCCTGTGACAACGTTCACATACGTGATCAATCCTTTTGCATCTGCATAAACAAAAGTTTCCTCTCCCATAAATCCGCAAACCGAATTTAAATCCGCTTCTTGTGGACTGAATTTGCTTATAAATTCATAATCCTCTGTCTGATAGAAATAAAATTCCGTATGTTCTGAGTCTGTTACTGCATAATAGTTTTCATCGGCGGAATAATATACTTCATTCACATAGTTGTTATATGTCTCCAATTCCACCATTCCAGCTCCGGTTTGATATTTCATCATTGTTAGATTAGGAGACGCATATGCCTGCAGCACTAAAACTCCATTTTGAATATGCACATTTTTAATTTCTTTCCCTGTTGCAATTGCTGATGCAGAATAATTCAATCCCGTATTCATATCCACGATTGCAATGGTTCCATTACTTTCTGCCAGATATCCATAACAACTGGTTGAGGATACCATAAATTCCCGAATGCCGCTTTCTACATTTACTTGCGCGATCAGCTCACCTGTTGAAGCATCCCATGTATAGGCTGTCTGATCCACGGACATTAACACCTGATCATATGATTCTCCCGTAGATGCATCCTCATATTGACGTGTTACTAAGCTAATGCCGGCAGACTCCAAATCATAAAGCAGGTACTCAAACTCCTGACTCCATATCACCTCGTGGGTTTCCTTATTTATTTTCTCCACATAACCAATTCCAGTGTTTCCGGAAAAATTAAACAAATCCAGCGTCACATCACTGACCGCAACAAGGTTGCCATCTGAAGCAAATTCCAACTCCGTCACAAAATCAGCCTTCGTCACATAAGAAGTAAGTTTGCCGGTATGAAAGTCATACACCGAAAAAAGTCCTGCTCCTCCCTCTTCCGTCATGCTTTTAATATGGGATACCGCAAATTTACTGCCATCTTCATTAAATACACAAGTTCCACTAAAAGAATCTGCCTGTGTATTTGCAACTTCTGTTATCTTCTCACCTGTAGTAAGATCTATAAAAGTAAGTAATTTTCCTGCAATGCAGACAGCAACATTTCTTTCTCTATCAAATTCACAATAAGCGACAGTTTCTGAAAATTCAATACACCATTCCAACTCTCCATTAAAATCTACACTTCTGATTTTTTCATCATCACAGATAACAATTTGATCTTCATACAAAAACTCACCGATAATGCTCACAACATAACCTAATTCTCCAATTTCCGGGGCTATTTTTGCCTGAAGTTCTCCATTCTCCACGTTCCAGACATAAATGCTGTTCCCATCATCTTTTGAGATCAGGCGATCTCCTGCTACATTAAATGAAAACTCACTTACTGGCAGATCATGTTTCAAATTTCGATCCATACTGATGGTATTTCCTGTATCATAAGTATGCAAAGTCTGGCTAAGAGCGTACTGAGCTGCGGGCACATAAGGTCTGTCATTTTCCTCTGAAGGCAAAGCTTCCAAAGCGATCAGGGTTGCTGCCTCCCGATCCCCCTCCTCTAAAAGCTGTAGCGATGTCTTTGCCAGATACTTTGACTGATTGATCTGTTTTGCCTGGTAATTTTCACGTATGACAGCGTTATTATAAGAAGAATACGCTCCAAATGCCACACCTAAGGCTGCTACAACAGAAGCACCAAACATTGCCCTTTTCATGCGGCGTTCTCTATGGCGCTGCTTTAGATCATCATAACTACAGTGCAAGATCGGCGCAGCCAGCCGCAGGATCTCTGTTTTTATTTTCTTTGCGACTTCTCTATTGCAACTGCCTCGCACATCTGCTGCCAGAGGTTCCACCGGATTCCCATTATCATCCACCAAAAGCTGTGGTGGAAAAGATTCCTCCGGTTCTCCCTCAATCAAAATTGCCAGTATATGCTCTCTTCCATGAAGCTTAATAAAAGTATTAATTTCCTTTTCTACCCAGTAGGACTCTGGTGTTCTTGGAGAACAGATTACAAGCAGATATTCTGACTCTTCCAACGCTCCTGCGATATTGTCACTAAGATCACTTCCGATCGGGAGTTCTTCCTGATCCCGGAACACTCTTTTTTTATTTTTCTTACCGGATCTTTTTGCTACCGCTCTTGGAACCTTAAAAGTTTCAAGCCCCTTATGTATCTTTTTTGCCACGAACATATCTAAATCGCTGTGACGATAACTGATAAAAGCATCATAACGCATCCCTTTTTCTCCTCTTATTAGTTCTGCAGGCATAACTGCCTCCAAGTCCCATCAACATAATACGGTTTCCCAACCTGGGATTGTTTCTCATCATCTGCCGTATAAATTACTTTAGACATTGCATTTCTCCCTTGTTATCCCACGCATTCGAATATATTTATTATATCATTTTACGACTGAATATTCTTCTTTTTTCTGTCATAAAATTATCAAAAAAATGTCAAAAAACACCAGGACATTTTCGCCTAGTGTTATATACTACGTCGTTCATTTTATTGACATACTTGAATTTCTTATTTCATTTTAACAACTACAGTGATGGCAAACCTCATTTGCACATTGCTTCGTTTCAAAGAAGCCAACAATATTTTTTACAGTTGTCTCTGCGATATTTTCCAGTGCCTCCTCTGTCAGGAATGCCTGATGAGAAGTTACAATCACATTTGGCATGGAGATGAGGCGAGCCAACGTATCGTCCTCCACGATATGGCCTGAATTATCTTCGAAAAAGAGGTCAGATTCTTCTTCGTATACGTCCAGGCAGGCTGCCCCCACCTTGCGGGACTTAATACCGGCCAAAAGTGCTTCAGCATCCACCAAAGCCCCCCTGGAGGTATTCAGAAGCACCACACCTCGTTTACACTGATTCAGTGCGTCTTCATTGATAATATGGTGCGTATCCTCTGTCAGAGGGCAGTGTAGAGAAATGATGTCGCTACTTGCAAACAACTCATTTAGTTCCACATATTTTACCGTATCCCCGTTATCCAATCCCTCCGCCGGAAACTTATCGTAAGCCAGAACCTTCATGCCAAATCCCCTGCAAATATCTATGAATACTCTTCCAATACGTCCCGTTCCAATGACTCCCACGGTTTTTCCATGAAGATCAAATCCTGTAAGACCTGACAGGCTGAAATTAAAATCTTTGGAACGGATATAGGCCTTATGAATACGACGAATGGAGGTCAAAAGCAAAGCAATAGCATGCTCCGCAACTGCATATGGGGAATAGGCCGGCACACGCAATACATGAATTTTTCCAAAAGCATGTTTCAAATCTACATTGTTAAAACCTGCACATCGCAGCGCCAACACCTGTACTCCCATCTCTGCCAAACGGTCGATAACTTCTGCATTTACTGTATCATTTACAAAAGCACATACACCATCATATCCCTGTGCCAGATCAACAGTATCCTCATTTAACTTGGTCTCAAAAAATTTAAATGTAATCCCATATTCTTTTCCATGCAGCAGTTTCTATGTAAAAAAAACGGTGGCAGGGAAATTTCTCCTTGTCACCGTTTGTCTGTATATTCGATTATGCTTCTTCGCTGAAATTGTCTTTCCCAACACTGCAGAGAGGGCATGCAAAATCTTCCGGAAGATCTTCAAATTTTGTTCCTGGTGCGATTCCGTTATCAGGATCGCCTACGGCTTCATCATATACCCATCCACATACTTCACATACATATTTCTTCATATCAATTACCTCCGTTTTTATTCAATATCTGCTTTCCACAATCCGTGAAGATTGCAATATGCATAAGCTGCAACCGGCTTTTCATCTGCAAGCACAAAAGTTGCTTCTGGTGCTTTGCCTACTTCCAGTAACTTACGCTGACCACCGCGGTCTGTCTCAAGATAAATCCAAAGGATGCTGTGTTCCTCTAACATTGGATGTTCAACTGATCCAACAACAACCTTTACGGTGTTGCCATCAACGGTAACAACTGGAATATGCTTTTCAAAGCTCGCATCAACGGTTCCCGGCTCAAGTTTGGTCATTTTCTGACCACAACACATCATCGGAACTCCTGAATCATTGATTACCTCTACTAAATTGCCACAATGTTCACAAATAAAAAATTTCTTTTCGCTCATATTTATACCTCCAATTTTCTAATCTCTTGTTGTTTTATGAGCCTATAATAATACAATTTATGTGTAAAGTATGTTGAAATTTCAACAAAAAGTATTTTTTCGAAAAATTTTTTTATTGCAAAATATATTTTCTTTTTCCTGTCCCTGACCTTAAGCTCAGTGATTGAGCTTGTAATTTGCTGGCTCTTAAACACAGTATGGGGGCTTCGCTACTGAGATTATACAGACTTTTCCATGAATCTGGGCGGCTATATCTGCCTGTACTCTGTACTGGGCTTTGGTATTGCCGGAGAGTTCTATCGCACACTTTTCCATATTCTGTCTTCCTGTTTTTGTATAAATGTAAAAATCTTATAAGCACTCCCTGCACATCGCAGATCATCTACACTTTCAAAATAGGAGACAAATAGCAGTTCTATACACTCCATCACATATGGAACTGCTTTTATTCTTTGCCGACAGCAAACCCTTTTCATAAAATCATCACTCATAAATATAAGCAGACTCTCATATTGTTCATCACTGATGATCTGATTCATAATATAATTTCCTTTATGAAAAATTGCAAATTCTCCTTCTGAAATAACCGCTTCAAAGTCCTGATATCTCAGCTTTTTTATTCTTTTGCCCACGATCCATAAAATCTTCAGGTACTTTCATAACGCTCTCCGCATAACTCTTTTTAATCACTTCTTTTTTCTTCTAAAAATACTTGCAGCATCTCTGCTGTTTTTCCAACCATATTCTTACAGCGATTCCCAAACACGTGCTTATTTGCTTGCTCTAAATCCGCCTTTTTATTCAGATCCAGCCAAATCAATTCGCGGCAATCTGTCGCACCAAATTCTTTTTGGAATTGCTCTATAAACTCTTTTCCCATTGTATAGGAATTTACTCTTTTTTCAATATGTGATGTGGAATCTTCTCCAAATTGCAGTCCAATTACCATTAATGCACCGGATAAACAGCCACAAGTTTTTCCCTGTTTCGACATTCCACCACCAAAGGGAACTGATATTGCAATTGCCGTCTCCTGGTCAAAACCAAATTTGTCTGCAAATGCCAGCAAAACCGCTTGTGAACAATTACATCCATTTTCAAACAATCTCATTGCCTTCTCTTTCTTGTTTTCCATAATATAGCGCCTCTCTTTCTTTTGTTCTCTATACTATAGCAAAAGAAAAGAAGATACTTCTTATGGAAAAAGCTCTTTTTGTGCGAAAAAGAGCTCAATTTACCATACAATATCCACTTCTAATAATACCTCTCTTATGTACAACAATTCAAAAAATAAATAAAATTCAAACCGACTCAGAAACGAGAAACTCCTCTCATTTCAAGGGCGCAACTTAATCAAAACAAATTACTTCATTAAGCGTACAATTTAAAATCTTACAAAGCTTCTCTCGATCTCTTGAAAGTATCTCTACAGAAAAACTTTGCTTTCGGATCACTTTTTTCTCCTTCTGCGGTATCTCTCAGCTCATTTTTCCTATAGAGATACCACATCGGATTCTCCGTGGGTCCTACATCTCACTTTTTACTGTAGAGATACCACATTGGATTCTCCGTGTGTCCTACACCTCACTTTTTCCTGTAGGGATACCAGACTTAATTTCAGTCGTGCCCCACATTCTCAGAATTAGAAAACTAGGTTAAACTTGCACCAGCCTTACATCAGCAAATGCCAGCTCGCTTTGCCAAACAATCTGCAAAAACTAATCATTCCTTTGGGAACTACCCCTCCTTCTTTACTTCCTATTTTGCTTTTTCAATAACCCAATAATCATAATACGCGATTTGCTGTTGATGGCCAATCAATGGTTCCTCAGACTTTCTAAATCCCGCTTTCTTTAATGCTTCTATTCGCTCCACTGCGTAAAGAGGTGCTTTCGTGGCAATCATAGAACATCCGAACCAGTCATAAAATGGTTCCGCAATCAAGGATAAAATGTCATAGATTGCTTCTGCTTTTTCATAATCACTTCGCACATCTAATCTTAAAATTCCGCAATCATTGTAGAAATCTTCTGCCTCTCTCCGAAACATCTCTATGGTTCCAATTACCTTCCCATTTTTCTTATCTACAATGGAAAAGCGGACAAATCCTTTATTCTCATAATACTCGAAGAGCCAATACTTTATAGTATTCTCTATATCCTCTCTTTTTGCACAATAAAAATTGGCGGTATTGCAGTTATCACTATTAAAAAATGGTAATGCAAATTTGTCGCTATACACACTCCATAAATCATCTACGTCATTTTCTTCAAGCAGTCTTACTTTAAAATTGTCATTTTCAAACTCAGGACATTTTTCATAAATATTCATATTCTACTACCTCTCATATTCCGCCTGTATTTCTTTACAGGTTCTTAAAATTTGTTCCTTTAGTTCCTGTGGCTCGATGACCTTAACTTTATTTCCAAAGGATAGAAGCACTCCATACCAAAAGCTCTCATGTTCTGGCACGGAAAAAGTAAATTCAAAATCACCATTTTCAAATTCTCTGGTAATCTGTCCATTCAGGTATTCTCTGCACTTTGACTTTATGATTGCTTTCCCATGAAGTTTAACATGAATAACAGGATCACTGTTTTCGTTCAACTGAATCTCTGATGGATTATGAATTTTTGTATTCCTAATATCCGTTACTTCCAGGTTGTCCATACGCACTAGCTTGAACATACAGTAATCACGATATTTTTCGTAATATCCGATAAGATACCAGTTATACCATTTATACTGCAACTGAACCGGTTCTACCTGTATCTCTTTTGCTTCATCATGGCTATTTGTATAAGAAAATCGAACCACACATTGTTTCTCAATTGCCTTTTCTAATTGCTTAAGTTGCTCATTTATTTTATCATCTTCCATCCCCTCTAATGCAGTAAGAATCCAATCATACTGGTGGTTCGTTGCGACCTGCTTTTCCAGAACAAAATCTTCCATAAGCTGATAGCCACCCTCTGCTCCATAAAAAGACTGAATAGGAATTCCCGCCTGATCTAAAGATTCCAAATCTCTCATGATCGTTCGTGAGGAAACCTCAAACTCTTCTGCCAGCTTCTGCGCAGATGTCCGACCATGATTTAATAAATAAACAACAATACCCATTAGGCGATCAATTTTCATGTTTCCTCCTTCCTGCTCTAAGATAGCAAAAGAACTATGACAACATTATGTCATAGTTCCTATTGGTAATCAATTTATATTGTTTATAACTCTTTGATGAGGTATTAAAATTTCGGAGAATACGACCATCACTCACCTTACTATATCATCTCTATGGTAATGCACAATCAAAGCATTGATATCTCCGAGGAATTAAAACAACTGAATAACGAGTTATCTCAAATGGGATATTCTGACCACTGCGTTCATGCTGGTCCTGTCATTCGTCAAGAAGCAGAATATCGGTTTGTGGAAATTGGAGTACGCCGTAAAATTCTAAAACGGCTCATGACCTTTTTGCGCAAGATTGATATTAAATGCAACAGTGTGTACATAGAAAAGAAACACCTAGAGGATGAAGTTACAGCTGCTGGAAAACTCAGTAAACAAATTGCAAATTTCATCCGCCAAAATTATAACTTCTTTTTCTCTTTTGATTTGGTCAAAGTCTACTATGATAACGGTCAAATTGAGGTAAATAAAATTCTTGCTTCTGTTTTTCATACCTTATTGGATAATGTCGAATTCAGAAAGGTTCTCCCTTCCGAATATCGGCTTTTTCAAGTTGCTGATTTAGTCTGCACCCTAAAACTAGCAGAGTTAAAAATGAACCAGCATCATCTGTCTAAATCAGAAACTAATTTCTTTACAGATGAGCGCACATTAAAAAAGAATTATATTAAACCATTAGAAAAGAAGAGATTATAAAGGATATTTATTTTCGATTCGCTTCGATCCATTCCACCGCAAAATCCACTAATTCCCGCTGCTTCATCAGAATCATCTCGCCATTTCCTAAAGTTACTTTTGAAACCTTATGTGCTTTTTCGAAGGCCTCGCCCATCTCTTCGAAATCCTCACCGTCTACATACAATGTCTCATAGGTTTTCCATACCCTTTTGCCATCCACAAGAATTGCACTGCTTTCTTCAGATAAATGTTTGCTTGGATATTCTGCTCTTACATCCGCCAGATGAAGGGATGTGTTCTTATCATATCCTACTCCGATCAGTAGCACGTATCCATCTAAGTCATACAATTTTGCTACAGGAGAACCCTCTCCAAAAATATTGGACAGATCATGATTTTCTGTTAAATACTTTGCACATTTTCCATATGCTGCAACTGAACGGGCTGGGTGATCACTTCTGAGAGTTCCCGGCCATTTCCGAAACATTTCTGCCACAGCTCCCATTGTGTTCGTTGGTGTGATATCTTTATTGTAAGCAGGCCAATTATCACGGATTTCCTGCCACCACTCTTCTGGTTCTTCCCAATGAACTCCCGCAGTTGGATCTAAGTTTTTCCAGGACTGAGTCGGCATCATGATAGTTCCATCTGCTCCTACACTTTCCAGCAAAGCCTCGATCATAACCTGAGCACCGCCGCAGACAAAACCTAACTTACTAAGAGAGATATGTACCATAATGGTCTGCCCCTGGTTTACTCCAACTTTCTCCAATGCTTCTATAATATCTTTTTTCAATACTAATTTTCTTTCCATAGCTTTCACACTCCTTTTTTACTTGCTTTTATCTTAACACTGATATTGATAAATACAATAGGTTAATCGTGTAACCCGTAACAAAAAAAGAACGTAAAATTTGTGCAATCTAACGTTTTTTTTATGCAATACAACTCTATTCCTTCCACGGCCGCTCTTTTCCTAACCATCCATTCTGTTCCCAGTATTCCTTTTCAACGGTACTAGAACCCATACCACTTTTTTGCATCATGCGCATCATCATGAAAAGGGCTTTTGTTTTGAATCCTGCTTTCGCTGGTTTATGGTTGGAAAAATTTTGGGCAAGTTTTGTCATATCTTTTTCAATCAATGCCTTTTTCTTATCAGAAACATTGTTCCACCCCATAGCCTGAACAGCTATGCCATAGGTTTTTATATAAGGGACGCCCCAATACTGCAACATATTCTTGATGTCTTTGATTGCTGAGTTTGCTCCCATCCCTGCTACAGTAGAAATAACAACTGCTTTTTTATGGAACATACATTTTCTTGGTCTATGAGACATCCAGTATGTAAACGTCAACTCCATAAATGCTTTCATTCCTGCCGAAGCCCTCATGCAGTAAGTCGGTGTTGTGAAAATCAACAATTCTGCCTTTTCCAGTTCAGACATAATGTTCATTTTCTCCGCGTAAAATGGGCACTTCCTATCATCATCAATACACTGGAAGCACCCCAGACAAAAATGCTCTAGGTCTTTCGGTAAAAAGAACTCCGATATTTCATTTTCATTTCCTAATTTCTCAGCCAGCAATCGACCAATGTGGTAAGAACTTCCTTTATGGTTTTGACCGTGCAATAATACAATTTTCATTAGGCTTCCTCCTTGTACACTCTGCTAAATTGTCTAATATGCTGCTCTAACATTTGTAATGCCTCTGGTTCTCGATCCGGCTGGCGATCGCACAACGTAAGTAACATATAGATTGGCGAATAAAATTGAAGCGCCATCATGTTGGAATCATACTGCTTTAATTTTCCCCCAGTAGAAATTAATGAAAACAATCCTGTTTGATATTGTAAGGGATCATCTAGATATTGCTTGGAATACAATCCCGCCAATTCTGAATTATGAAACTGTTCAATTGTCAGCATTTTCCTGAATTTTTGCGTATAATCATCATGCAGAAAATACAAGAACAATCCTGTTCCCATTTCTACAAGCTTATCCTCTGAAATAGTAGAAAAAAGATTTCCATCCATATCAATACTATTTCCATTCATCCCCAAATTTCCTGCCTGTTTCTCATAACTCTTTTTCATTTCTTCAAGAATTGCATCAAAAATATCCTGTTTGCTTTTATAATGCTTGTACAAGGATGGTGCCTTTATTCCTACCGCATCTGCAATATGACCAACATACACATTTCCATAACCCTTTTCTGAAAACAAAGTTAAAGCGGCATCAAGTATTTTTTTCTTTGTATCCATGCTTCTCTCCTATTAAGCTAATTTAAATTAGCTAGATTATAAGCTAATTCAAATTAGCTGTCAAGTAATTTTTCATAACAATATAAGAGACCCGGATAAGCTTCCAGCAAACATTTGTCTTTCCTGTACCAAAAAAAAGGATGTCACAGACTACTTTTTGTAATCTATAACATCCTTCCATTGCCTTCATATGCACTATGAATTTATGACTCAGCCTGCCCCTCTACTACTTTCTCCTGATTTTTCGCTGGGATACACAGTAAAATTATGATTCCAACTACAAAAACGATCGTAACGCCAAGGCCACCTTCCAGCCCAAAATTTCCTCCGTTCATCAAGGTTCCTCCTTCTGCAGAAAGACTCTCAAATACGGAACAGGAGGTTTCTATTCCACTGACTTTAATTCCATAGAAATTGCCCTGTACAAAGTTCCAGATGGAGTGGAATGCTCCAATTCCCCAAATACTGCCTCTTTTAATGAAGTACACAGATGCGAAAATACCAAACAGCACCAGATTCAAAAATGCCAGCACACTAATGCCTGAGTTTCCTAAATGAAGTGCCGCAAAAAACAGGGCATTTAGTAATACAGCAAGCCATATTGGATAACGTCTTGCGATAGATACCATGAAATAACTACGGCAAAGTACTTCCTCTGCCATACCCTGAATCATAAATCCCAAGGCAAACAGAATAAACACGCCCCAGGAAAACGTCTCTGATAAACCGGTTATTTCTAATGTTCCCGTAACCACACAGAGCAGTACTGCTGCTGAGAAAAAACAAAACCAGCAAGAAGTCCTAGTCCATATTCTTTTCCCATGCCTTTTTTCACAAAGCCGAGAGTTGACATCTTACGCTTCTGAATAAGTTTACAAAACAATATCACAATTAAAATAATAGCGATGTTTGCAAACAACATTCCTATCGTATATACATGAGAGCTCGTAATTTCCGTTGCTGCGGTCATTGCCAGCTGTATATCTCCAGCTGCTATTGCTGACATGTAAGTCTCATTTGTAAACATCAAATATAATTCAACCGGCAGCAATATGATAGATTCGCCAATACTTACCACAAGAAACACTGCCACAAATATCAATAATTCCAGTGCCCAGTTTAATCCTTTCTGTGAATTTTTTGCTTCTTCCACCGCTCTCGGTGTTTCCAATTGAAATTTCATAACATTTCCTCCTTGTATTTAAGTATGTATCGACATATCAACAAAAAAATTAAGCAACAATCTCATCTCAAACTGCTGCTTAAACTAAATTTTATTCATGTATTCGTTTCTTTTTCCAATAAAAAACTGCGCCCAGGGCAATCTCAACCACATATGCCGCGACCCACACCACATTAATGTTGTTTAAAATCTGGCATCCTTTTTCATAATCCTCATTTGTCCAAAGAGTGATCGGCAGTACACCATCTTCATTTCCAAATTTCATAGAAGATACATTCATATTCTGCCACTTGTACTCTAACGCAATGTTACCGTTATCATCGTAAAGATATTCCGTAAGGGCTTCTTCCCTAGAATTCCTTTTTCCATATATGCTTGAAAATCTTCGTAGTTTTCAAACACGGTTCCGGAAACGAACATAGGTGGATCTGCAATATAATTAAATACTCCCTGCAGGATAAATGTAAATAAAACTGCAATCCCGACTTTTCTCACATAAATTAATTGTAACTGATACTTCTGGGATTTTTCCTCCCACCATTGAAAAAGGTTAATCTTCTTACTTGCAAAGAAAATGATTCTGGATATTATCATACAAAGCACAAACAGGATTGCAGCGGCCAGACCGCCTTCCTGGAACCAGGCACCTGCTGTCAATCCCCAGTATCCATCTGTTACCAAAATAAGCAGTGGCAAGCAGAAGACAAATGCGCAGATAATCATAATCCCCGTATTGGTAAACCATTTTATGATATTGTTTCTTGCCTCATCCAATTCCGTTCTGTCTATCTCTTCCAAATCAATCGCAGATAATATAGTAATAAAAAATGCACATTCACAAATCATTGCAACCAGATAAAAGATACTTCCTATGAAAAATCCAACGCGTGCGTTTAATAGAACAAAGTTCCCAATTATTGCGCCTAACAGACCAATCCCTGCAATTCCCATGGAAATCATGCTATACATCTGGAACTTGATTTTGCTCCTGTTCAATAAAACAGTAATCTGCTTCTTTCCTTTTTCACTGCTTGCATCTGCATTTTCATTCTGAAGATTTCGCCGTTCTCCTCTTAATATTTCATCCGAAGTCACCCCAAATATTTCTGCAATGGCAGGAATCAGACTTAAATCCGGAGCGCTTTCATTTCTCTCCCAGCGACTGACCGCTTTATCCGAAACAAATAACCGCGCCGCCAACTCTTTCTGCGTCATCCCATTTGCTTTTCGAAGGGCAGCTATAAACTGCCCTATGGTCTTTTTCTCCATAACTTTCTCCTCAATGGATTCTTCTCTTGTTATCCCAATCTATTATCAGCCTGCCCAGACAAGATTATCTAACACTTCGTTAATATCCTGCATATTATCTAAAGTCATGCCGTCATTCATATGTATATAATAGATTTTATCATTCGCATTTATAATAGCGATCCACTCCTGACCGTCGGTAGAATACAGCGCAACCGGTCCAAACTCTGCATTGATTGTGACTGTATCTGCACTAAGATCCGCATCTTTATACACCTTGATTTCCTGTATAATGTTATGGGTATATGTACTTTCAGAGGACTCCACATAACATCTCCATTCAGAAACTGCTTCCAGATTTCCGGATTCATTTATGGTATATTTACCCAATACCGGTTTGGTGGTTCCAAAGTCAATTCTCATATATCCATGGATGTTTCCCTGCCCATCTGTATAACACTCATCTGTACCAATATGCTGCTGTGTGTATCCAATGTACTTTACACTATTTCCATCAAATCGGTAATAATCCGTGGTCAGATCATCACTTGGACCATTTGCCAGAATGGCAATTTCTACAAAATCATCCTTCTCATCAATGTCCACCAGATAAAATTCTGTATCACAAGGATTCCAAAGTTCCTCTGTCAGTTCAGAATAATCTACACCATTTACCTTAAATTCTGTAACAGCGCCATCCCCTTCTTCATCCTCTTCATATTTACAGTTATACAAGAAATTTTCTTCTGTTCCATCCTTGTTCAGATCATAGCTATGATCTTTTCCAAGCTCTAAAGATTTCATAAATGGTGTAGCCTCTTCCTCGCCAGCCACTTCACTTGTGGAAGTGGTTTCACTGACAGAAGTTGTTTCATCGATATTAGTTGTTTCATCCTTAGCAATTGTTTCACTTGCTGCATTTTCTGTCTTGGCTGTGGACTGTTTATTTTTTGTGTCCGCTGCTCCACATCCTGTAACAATCATTCCTAATAATGATACTGCACACATACCGGCAATTACTGCACTCTTTATTGTTTTCTTTTTCATACTCCTCTTTGTATGATGTACTCACACTGTAGCACATACTTACACTCCTTTCGTTGTGTTTTTTCACTCTCATTCTACGATTTCGTCAGAAAAAGTCACTCCCCCAAAATCGGAAATCGCTCTCGGACTGCGAGAATTTTGATGTAAAAAGGCGTATTTTTCAACATTTTCTTGATATTTTCACAGTTACTTCCTATAAATTCCGAGAATTTTTATGTCATGCTCTGCACTTAACTGTTCAAGGCTTTTAAGAATCATATCCACCTTTTCATACAGACTGTCTATCTCTATATAGAAATTATAAGTGCCCATTCCCTGCTTCGTGGGTCTTGACATAATCGATATCAAATTGATTTTATTCTCGTAAAACTCCCTGAGAATTTCGAAAAGAATTCCCCTTCTGTCCTCTCTTGGCATAATGTAAACTGGTATTCTAACTCTAGCGACATCCTTTTAATTGTGGTTAATAATACCTTCATAAAATGCGAATGTCAATAATTTTAAGGTTCAACTACCAGTTATCCTCCAATTATGACCATCCGTCCCAAATTACTTGTCAAATCCCCCCAAGCCGATATAATTGATTTTGGGTGGTGAAAAAATGAAAATAAGTCTTAAGATAAATTCAAAGTATAAGGTACCTGAAATCCATGTATGCAGTTCTGAAAACACTGCAGAAATCAGAAATTTGTATCACACAGTAAAAGAAGCGGTGGAAGAAAATCTGGTGGCTTATCAGGACAACGAAGCGGTTTCTATTCGCTGCAGAGACGTGATTCGTATCTTTTCTGCAAATAAGTTCGTATATCTGGAAACAGCAGATGCCCGACTCCGAATTAAGGAACGGTTATACGAAATGGAAGAAAAACTGGATAAAACAAGATTTGTCAGAATATCCAATTCAGAAATTGTAAATTTGCGGAAGATAAAACGAATGGATACAAGTATAACCGGTACCATTAAAATGTATCTGGAAGGTGAGATTGAAACCTATGTATCCAGGCGTTATGTTAGTAAAATAAAGACCGCATTTGAAGAGTATATAAACAATTAAGTTAAAGAAAAGAGGTTAGAAATGATTAAAAAGGCGCTAATACTAGGAATTCACAGTTTTATGTATTCGGTAGGTATCACGTTAACTATTCAATGCCTATGTATGCTGATTATTGATGGTAATTATATTCCGCTTATACCGGAATTTGTAAACCATTTTGACAATTCGCTGGAAGCCTTTGCCGTACAATTAATATTAATTGGTCTTTCCAGCGCATCCTTAGGTGCAGGCTCTGTTGTAATGGAAATGGAACGTTTAAGCTTACTAGCCCAAAGCCTTATCTACCTGATCATCACAGGTTTTGTCTGGGTATTGGTGGGCTGTTACTGCTGGGGGCTTCATAAATATCCTTTAACCATGTTAAGTGTAGGATGCTCTTATATCATATCTTATACCATCAGCTGGATGATACAATATAGAATATGTAAAAAATCAGTAGATGATATTAATCGTAAAATCAATGAATTAAAAATGGAAGGAGTATAGCAATGAAATATGCAATTGAAGTGAACAAGTTAAGAAAAGAATTTGGATTAAAAACAGCCGTAAAAGATATTTCATTCCAGGTTCAGGAGAAAACTCTTTTTTCTCTGTTGGGAGTGAATGGTGCAGGAAAAACCACTACGATCCGTATGCTTACAGGTCTTTCCCGTCCAACTAGCGGGGAAGCTTTTGTGTTAGGGCATAGTATTACCAAAGACCTTAATGAAGTGAAAAAGGTTTCCAATCTATCCCCCCAGGACACCGCAGTTGCTCCTAATCTTTCGGTCAGAGAAAATTTGGAATTTATTGCTGGAATCTACAATATGGATAAGCAGACCATACAGGAACGGATCAATGAAATGATACAATTATTTTCCTTACAGGAAGTAGAAAACAGTAAGGCAAAAACTTTGTCCGGAGGCTGGCAACGTAAATTAAGCATTGCTATGGCACTCATTACGGATCCGAAAGTATTATATCTGGATGAACCAACACTTGGTCTGGATGTATTGGCAAGAAAAGACTTATGGAGAATCATCGAGCGTTTAAAGGAAAAAGTAACTATCGTATTAACCACACATTATATGGAAGAGGCAGAACATCTTTCCGATTCCATCGCAGTAATGGTAGGTGGAGAAATTAAAGCGTTAGGAACCTTAGAGGATTTAAAGAAACTCACTGGTAAAGATAATCTGGAAGATGCATTTGTTGAAATTGCAGAGGGAGGCATGTAACATGAGAAGTATTGTTTTTAGCAAAAGAACCATGAAGGAGATATTAAGAGATCCTTTAAGCTATATATTTTGTTTGGGTTTTCCTATTGTAATGCTGGTGATTATGACCATTGTGGATCAGAGTATTCCGAAAGAAGCAGGAATGACCATTTTTCATATTAATAACCTAGCACCTGGAATTGCATTTTTTGGACTTTCCTTCGTAATGCTTTTTACCTGTCTGCAGGTATCTAAAGACCGCTCTACCGCTCTTATGTTGAGACTGTATGCCTCCCCGATGAAATCTATAGATTTTATCGCCGGTTATACATTGCCTGTTTTACTGTTGGCTGTTTTACAGTCTGTAATTTCTTTTATTGTGGCAATTATAATTGGACTTTTTGTAGACTATCAGTTTGACCTGGTAAATATTCTCTTATGCACCATTATGTTAATCCCTTCTGCACTGGTGTTTATTTCCTTTGGAATTTTCTTCGGCACTTTGTTAAATGATAAAGCTGCCCCTGGTATCTGTTCTATCATTATAACCGCCTCCAGTATGTTGGGTGGTATTTGGATGGACGTAGATTCTATTGGTGGTACTTTTGCAAAGTTCTGTCATGGATTACCATTTTACCAGGGTGTTACCGGAGCAAGATTTGCTTTGGCTGGTGAATATGGGGATATGGTTAAACCGATGTTGATTACTTTAGGATATGGAGTGGTGATTTATTTGTTTGCTATTTTTGTGTTAAGACGAAAGATGCAGCAGGATGTCAAATAGTGCAATTTCTTAGTCGGATGTTCCAAATTTAGATTCCATAATGTCCTTGCAGACACCGCCTATCCTGTTAGCAGACAGGATAAGCGGTTTTATGGAATTCCAATATGTCTTATCATGTAATACACCAAGAGAGGACTTTCTATTCCATCATCTGCTTTTATCTTATCTGCCAATTCTTCAATGGTATGGGATTTCCCAGATTCAATATCGTCTACTACTTTTTTCAAATATGCCATATTGCTTTCAGAGAAAAATGGATCTACCGATACATCAAAAGGAATCGGATAGGGAATTTCTTTACAATGTGCAAGGACTTTTGTAAGCGCAAAGTATTCATACGTTAGACAAAATTACTTGCTAGATGCAAGCGTTTTACTCTACATTGTACCTGCACAGGTTGCCTGCACGTTTTCGTTCCAAGGCACCAGTTTTGACAGTCCCTCATCAGACATAATGGTTCCGGGAAGCTGTTCCAGCAGATAGTTTAAATATTTATAGATGTTCAGGTTATGTGCCTTGGCCATCTCAACCATTGTATAGACCATGGAGCTTGCATTTGCTCCTTTGGGGCTATCACTAAATAACCAGTTGCGGCGTCCAACCGTAAATGGTCTGATGGAATTTTCACTGAGATTGTTTGAAAAGCTACACCGCCCATCTTCTAGATAGGTCATAAACTCATTTTTATGATTTTGGGCATAGTTCACCGCTTTCTCAAAGCGTGTTCCTTTCTTTGGACACTGCTGTGAGATCCACTTCCAGAATGCATCCAGTACCGGCTTCTCTTTTTCAAGCCGATAGGTGTATCTCTGCTCGGGAGTCTGTTTTCTGGCGGCTGAATATCTTTCATGTTCAAACAGCCGGTTGATATACTGTACTCCCTGTGCAGCCGGATTACTGTAATCTAGCTCTTTGCCTTTGGGAACCGCCTCCACAAAGTATCTGCGAAGATGTGCAAAGCAGCAACACCTCTTAATGCCTGGCAGGTTGTTATATCCCTGGTAGCAGTCCGTTTCCAGATATCCCTGAAAACCTTTCAGGAATTCCAACGCATTAAACTTGGCGCGGGTTTCCGTATACTTGTAGAGAATTATGGGTGGTAACCCGTCTTCTCCTGAACGGAACAGCCACATGAACGAATCCGTCTCTGCTTTTCGTTCTGCTTCATGCAGTACCTGAATTCTGGTTTCATCAGCCATCAGGAATTGTCGCTTTAACAGTTCCCGGTGAAGATAGTCATAAAACGGTGCAAAATACTGTGATGCACAATAGATTATCCAGTTTGCCATGGTTGCCCTGTTAAGTAATACGCCCATTTGATTCCAGTCCTGTTCCTGACGGTACAGGGGCATGGAGTTGGCATACTTTTGATACATAACCCAGGCTACCACAGAGGTGGACGCATAACTGTGTGGGATCAGAGCTTCGGGAGCATGGGCTTTCTTGTGTGTTCTTTCACGGGGATGGCTTCAGCAATATCTGACTCATCGGCAGGAACCGCTTCCTGTTCCGCTTCATCGAAAAGGTTATACTGTCCTTCCAGTGTTTTGGTTTTCTCGCTGGAAGTGCCAAAAAGCTTGTTTGTAAGATAATCAATCTTTTCCGTCATGATACGCATTTGCTCCTGATTGGATGCAACGGTTTCCCTTAAGGAAAGGATGATTTCATTCTGGCTTTTGATGGTCATATTCAGTTGACTGATAGTGTCCTTATACTCGATGAGTCGGGCATCTTTTTCGTTCTTTGCCATCGGTTTTCCACTCCTCTTTAGATAGCTTTATTTTACCATGAAAGGTATCTAAAGAGAAGCAGAAAACGCCATATTTTCGGGCTTTTTGGCAACTTGTGGATAAATATTTACAGCAGAATAGTTTCGCTGTTTATATGGAAAGGTTATCCACATTTTCCGGCACTTTGAAGGCCTTTGGCTGTTCAATTTCCAGTCCGGACATGAGCCAGTCGAATTGCTGCCAGGTAAGTGTTCTTACTTCCTCAGAATTCCTTGGCCAGCGAAAACGCCCCTGAGCTTCCATTCTTTTGTAAAGGAGTAGAAATCCATCTCCTTCCCAAAGCAAAGCCTTTAATCGATCACAGCGTTTGCCGCAGAACAGATACAATGCCCGCTGTCTCGGGTCCATGCGGAGCCGTTCCTGCACAATGGCACAGAGACCATCAATGGATCGCCGCATATCAGTATAGCCGCAGACAATGTAAATCTCATCTGCGACCGAAATATCGCCTAACATGACAACTCCCTTAAAATGTGGAGTGTCTGGCGGAGCAGCACCGGATCTGTTCCGTTTGGTATACGTAGAATCGTTCCAGCAATGGATAACTCCATGGAATTGTCTGATATCCGACATTGTTCAGTTTCCTGAAAAGATGGAATTACATTGTCCGTCACCCTGGAAGGTGAAGATAATTCAATTTTTACTACTTCCTGTCGGCATGGCGCATGATGACCTGCTGCATTAGGAAGTTCTAGACATCCTTTTTGCCGAAGACGCTTTACCCAGTTGTAAAAAGTGCCTGGTTTAATATCATGCTGTAGGCACCATTCGTAGTCAGTAAGACCGCTGGCACGGCATTCCATAATCAGTCGGTATTGTTCATCTGCAGGGATTCGGGTTGCTCTCATAATCTAGCCTCCAATAGTAGAGTAAAACGCTCGCATTTTTGCTAGCCTGTCAATACAGAATAGAGTAAAATGCTTGCATTTCCTATTATCATTATGAGGCTGGATAGATACGGAGTCACTACGTCGTTATATTTTGCGCTTACTTATTTGTAACTTTATCCACTCCCAATTGCCCGAAAATTTTTCAAATAAAAGAAGGTACCGCATAATTCATTCTGATGAATATTACGTCAGATTGTTTTATCCT
>JBGVLD010000017.1:0-2020 GCA_045124075.1 Agathobacter sp. | reverse complement strand
GTTTTTGCTGCGAGTACAGAGTAAACCGTAATGCCTGATCCTTACAAAACGTCTCGGTGGAACATGCATAAGAAATCTGCGGATAAATTCAACACCTGAAATGGTATGTTCTTTCCACTTACCGTCCTCTTTGTAATCTTTCACATAGAAAGTAACAGTGCATTCATCCATACAGATGATGCGGTGATTGCTGATAGCAATACGGTGCGTATATTTTCCAAGGTAATTGATTACAGACCCGGCACCATTAAAAGTCTTTTTGCAATGGGGAATCCATTCTTTGGAGTAACACATGTCGAGAAGTTCCTTAAAGGCATAGTGATTACGATATTTTGAGCTGGTTCCATAAAAACATAATTCGTTCTGCTCCCAAAGTTCTTTGAGCCTGGAAAGATATTTGCCACGGAAAAGTTTTGATAATACTTTTATGGGCAGAAAGAATTCCTTTCCCTTATCACACCACTGTTTTTTGGACGTTAAACCGCCACCCAGAAGAATAACGTGGACATGAGGATGATAATTCATTTCAGAACCCCATGTGTGAAGGACACAGATATAACCGACTTTGGCTCCAAGATGTTTCGCATCTAATGTCAGTTCATTGATTGTTGCAGAAACAGATTGGTATAAAGCATCATAAAGACGTTTTTGATTACTGTAAATCAAAGGATTTAATTCCTGCGGAACAGTGAATACCATATGAAAGTAGGGAGAATCCAGCACGTCTTCTCGTCTTTTATCCATCCACTTTTCTTTTGGAAGAGCCTGGCACATAGGACAGCATCTATTACGGCAGGAATTATAATGGATCTGAAGATGACCACAGTCTTCACAGATACTGACATTAGCACCATAAGCACCAGTTTTACAATTCATAATGCAGTTTGCAACTTTTGCCTGAGTTGCTGAAGGAGTGTATTTATCAAGATATTCCGGATAGAATTGTAAAAAGATATCCTGTACAGTAGGTTTACTCATTTGTGTCACCTTCCTTTTTATCAAAAGGACTCTGGACGCCTAATAAAGCTTTATTGCTTATATGAAGATAAATTTCTGTTGATTTAGGAGAACGGTGACCCAATAAAGTTTGTATATATCTGATATCCACACCATCTTCTAAAAGATGTGTCGCAAAGCTATGTCTCAGGCAATGAGAATGAACATCTTTAGGAAGTCCTGCTCTTTTTACAGACTTTCTCATTTCCAGACCAGTCGCAGAAGGAGTCAGATAATCGCCGGTCCATTGATTAGGGAAAAGAATTCCTCTTGGTCTGCCGCATTTAAACCAATACTCTGTGAGGATATCAAGGGCTCTTTGGGACAAAAGAGCGTAACGGGAAGCGTGTGTTTTTGAGTTATGGATATAAATCTGCATGTTTGTTCTTGAAATATCATCGTAATTAAGATGAATTACTTCTGATACACGTAATCCAGAAGAATACATGATTGCGAACATTGCTTTATATTTTAAGTTCGGGGTCGCATCTAACAGTTTTTCTACTTCAGAACGGGTTAGTATTCGTGGAACAGCATAATCATTTATGGCTCTCGGAACGAGATTATCATCCCAAAGCTTACCTAATACACGTTTATAAAAAAAGACCAGAGCTCCATTTTTGTTGTTAAGAGTGGACGATTTATCTCCTTTATTTTTGAGAAAAAGAAGAAAGTCTCTGGCATCTTCACAGGTAAGATCTTCCGGATGTTTATTGATAAAGTCTAAAAACTGAATGATGTTGTTCTGGTATATTCGAATGGTACCAGGTTTGAGATTCCTCAACTTGCCAACATCTTCTATTTTGTTAATATATGATTCGTACATAAAATAACCTCCATGAAAATATAAGTAGTCAATGAGTTCTACTACCTATCATGGAGGTGCGTTTGCGAAATAAAACTGCTTGTGAAAGCAGCCTAAAGATGATATTCTTTTCATAGGCAGTGTGTCTTCTTTTGTATTTTGTTTTGTGTGGTAACTTAACAATAAATACTTCTTAAAGAAGAATCAACTGCCTTTTTT